>JAPSJG010000068.1 GCA_031178305.1 Sinorhizobium sp. | reverse complement strand
GCCGCTTGTGCCCTTAGAGCGGGATGAGGGATAAGTGCGCGCGTTTTCCGCCCGCATCCCGCGCCAACCTTTTAGAAATCGATCACGTTTATGATTTCAGATCTATCCGCCTGAAGTCATCGTGATCTAGCCACGCGCACCGGCAGCGCATGCGCTTCATTCAAAATTAACCAGGTTCAACGACTGTCGGGCAGCGCATTGCTAGCGCATCGGCCCGGAATCGGAATCGATTGTGGGAAGGAACGATGCGTAGTTTCAAAGACTTACAGCGTCTTTTGTTCGTAAAGGACGCTGTAAGCCGCACACATCGGCGTCTCTCATGAACTCACCCGACGTCCCCGATCCAAATCTTCTTCCGCTCCTGTCGTCGCGCCAAGTCTACAAGGTCACGGCAGCCATCGGGTTGCTCGCAGCCTTGGCTGTCGCCATTTCCTTCACCGGGCGCTGGTTCGGCGAAAATCTTGCGCTCGCCGGACACACTTCCAGCCTCGAAGCCTACGACATTTTCATCGGGCAGGATCATTTGCGCCTACCCGCCAATGTCATTCGCTTCGAAAGCCAGCGTATGACAGGCGTTAGGGAACGCGTGGACCTCTACCTGACGTGGCCGGCCCTTGCCGGCTACAGCAACGAGACGCGAGACTTGTTCAACGATGTCGATCATCCGGAGAAGCTGATCTTTCTCCAAATTGCGCAGAGCACCATGTCGCGCGACATGTCCGGACGCATCGAGCCCATTTATCGCCTCGTCTTCGAAGGCGCGCCCCGCGCCGGCCCGGCGGGGCTCACGAGATATGACGCCAAGGCGAGTTCCAGCTATGCGGGCGAGGTTTTCTTTACCGCCTCACGACTACCGCGCCCCGCCTATGTCGTGCGCTGCCTCCTGCCTGAAGACCCGGCCGCCTCTTCCAGCGCCGATTGCCAGCGCGACATCCATGCGGGCAAGGATCTCACAGTTCTCTATCGCTTCTCCAGCAAGTTGCTGCCTGAATGGCAGGCGATCGACGAATCCATCGAATCTTTCGTGCGCAGCCGGCTCGTGCCGTGAATTTGTCCAAGTGTCGTGGTGGAGGCCGCATGCGGGGCCGATGCGGCGCGGTACCGCTCTCGAACAAATCGACCACCCCTGGGAAACCAATCATTCATCATAAACCGATTGGTAACGCTATCCGGCTACAGTCCCCGGAACGATCGTTTCCGGAAACGACGTCCGGACGGCACCCCCGAAATAAGAATGAAGAGCAGCGCAGTGTCTCGATCCGTTTTTTCTGAACTTGCGAAACGCCCCCTTGGCGTCTTTGCACATGTCCTGGGACGAATTGTCCTTGCAGGCGTGATCACGGTTTTGGCCCTTTCGGCGCCGGCCTTCGCCAATCCGAAATATGCCGGCATCGTTGTCGATGCAAAAACCGGCAAGGTCCTCTATGGCGAGTCGGCCGACGAACTGCGCTACCCCGCGTCCTTGACCAAGATGATGACGCTGTATCTGGCCTTCGAGGCGCTCGAAGCCGGAAGGATCAGCAAGTCCACCCGAGTGCCCTTTTCCAAGAATGCGGCGTCCGAACCGCCATCGAAACTCGGCGTCCGCGCGGGCCAGTCGATCACGGTGGAACAGGCGATTCTATCCCTCGTCACGCGTTCGGCCAATGACGCCTCGACGGCATTGGGCGAACTCTTGGGCGGCTCCGAACAGCGCTTCGCGCGAATGATGACGAACAAGGCGCGCGCTCTTGGTATGACCCGCACGACCTATCGCAACGCCAACGGACTGCCGAACCCGGAGCAACGGACGACGGCGCGCGACCAGGCGCGGCTCGGCCTCGCGCTCAGGCAGCACTTCCCGCAATATTACGACTATTTCTCCACACGCAGCTTCCGCTTCGGCAAGCAGACGATCGGCAACCACAACCGGCTGCTCGGCAACGTCCGCGGCGTGGACGGTATCAAGACCGGCTATACCCGCGCATCCGGCTACAATCTGGTAACCTCGGCGCAGCTCGATGGCCGCAGCATCGTCGCCGTGGTGATGGGCGGAACGTCCGGCGGTGCCCGCGACGCCCAGATGCGCAAGCTCGTCGCGAAATACATGCCGGCCGCCTCACGCCGCGGCAACGGCAACCTCATTGCGCAGGCGCCGGCAACTCCGGTCGCTGTCGCCGAAGCCGAGGTCCAACCGAGCGCACCCGCAGCCTTGGCTGCGGCGGAATTGCCGCATACGGGTCCGGTTCCGGACTTCCGCTATGAGGGCGAAGCCGCGGGAAGCGTCGAGATGGCCTATGCGGAAGCAAAGCCTGCCTCCGACAATCCGGTCCTTTCCGGCAAGATCGCGCCGAATACGCTAGACGCCCAGAGCGTCAAGCTCGGGCAACAGCCGACGACATCGTCCGACGTCGATGCCCAGATCACCAATTCGGTCGCAAAGGCCGACGTCACCGCGGCCAAGGCCGAAGCGCAGACGGAGGCGGTGCCTGAGGGCTGGGTGATCCAGATCGGGGCGACGGCCGACAAGGCGCAAGCGATGACGCTCCTTGGCAATGCCCAGGAAAAGGGCGGCAAGGTGCTGCGCCATGCGACTCCGTTTACCGTCGCCTTCGGCAGCGGTACGGCGCAGGTCTACCGCGCTCGCTTTGGCGGGTTCGATGACCAGGACAAAGCCGTCAACGCATGCAAGGTATTGAAAAAGAAGGGATTTGCCTGCTGGGCGAGCCAGCAGTGACCCACAGGACGGACGATGGACGGCCGGACGCGTTCCTTCCGGCTTTCCCCCTCGGATTTGTACAGCGTAACGAGGTCAGTCATGGCAATGAACGAGAATGTTCCCGGCATGAGCATGGCGGAAGGGAAGACACCGAAGCCCTCTCGCACTCGGCTGCATCCGCTCCATGAGGCAGCCATGCGCATCGCCGATTTCGGGCTCAACCGGTCAAAGGCGAAGACCCGGGATCTGGTCGGCCTGCTCCTCACCCATGGGGCGCGGGCCTGGCGCTCGAGCCAGCCGCGCGCGGTGATCCATCTGCACGTGACGGCCCCCGGCCGCGGGCGGCCGCTCAGATTGCAGATGGACTGACGTTTGCGCGAACGTATGTGAGCGCCTAAAATCATCGTGATCTAAAGAAGGCCGAGTTCCGCAAGTTCGCGCCGCAGTTCGAGCGGCATTTCGGCAGCGCCGGACAGCGAGTCGAGGTCGCGTGGCGCCTCCTTGGATGCGAGATAACGCCAGCCTTGGAAGGCCCGCCGCGGCTGGAGTTCGGTCTCCACGAGCTCGGGTCCGAGAATGAGGTTGCAGCGGCCGATCCCCTCGCCGTCCGTGAAGGGTTCGACCCCGATCAATGGCTGTCTTGCCTGCACATATCCCTTGATCACCCAATAAAGCGAGCCGCCGGAGAGAAGCTCTTCCGTGCGCTTCGGCACCATGCGGGTCGTGTGAAACGAGTGCGGCTCCTGTCCGGCCGCGATCGCCGCCAAGGACCGGCGCGATACCCACGCGCGCAAGTCTTCAACGGTTTCGGCACCGACGCAGAGCTTTATGAGATGAAGAGCCATGGAATGCTTGAACACCCGTCGGCCGGCGCGGTCAAGCATTGTGAGAAGCCCCGTCCACATATAGGTCCTGAGCCTACTTCATGTCTCCTTAAATCGAGCTCGATTTAAGGACGAAGACATGCAGCAATTCAAAAAGTGCTACAGCGACCTTTGCGTGTCTGATAACACGCGCGGCGCTGTAGTCAGCACTCGACCATGTTGACCGCAAGCCCGCCGGTGGATGTTTCCTTGTACTTCTCGTTCATATCCACGCCCGTCTGCCTCATCGTTTCGATGCAGGTGTCGAGCGGTACGAAATGCTTGCCATCGCCCTTGAGCGCAAGTGACGCGGCAGTGACCGCTTTCACTGCCCCGAGTGCGTTGCGCTCGATACAGGGCACCTGCACGAGCCCGGCGACCGGGTCGCATGTCATGCCGAGATGATGCTCTAGCGCGATCTCGGCCGCATTCTCGATCTGTTCGGGCGTACCGCCCATCACCGCCGCAAGTCCGGCCGCTGCCATCGCGGATGCCGAGCCGACTTCGCCCTGACAGCCGACCTCCGCGCCGGAGATCGAGGCGTTGTGCTTGATGATGCCACCGATTGCCGCTGCGGTCAGCAGATAGTCGCGAATGCCTGCCTGGTCGGCATCGTCATGGAATTGCAGATAATAGCGGATCGTCGCCGGGACGACACCGGCCGCTCCGTTCGTCGGCGAGGTCACCACACGGCCACCGGCGGCATTCTCTTCATTGACCGCCATGGCATAAACGCTCAACCAGTCATTTGCGAGCAAGGGATTGATCTTGTTGGACCGCCACTCCTCCTGCAGCTTGTCGTGGATCGCACGGGCGCGGCGGCGTACCTTGAGACCACCCGGCATGATGCCGTCCTGGCTGAGGCCGCGGTCGATGCAGGCGTTCATAGCCGCCCATATGCGGTCGAGCCCGGCATCGAGCTCTTCCCTGGACATGGTGCGTTCCTCGTTCGCCCTCTTCATCTGGGCGATCGTCAGCCCGGAACGCGCGGCCATGCCGAGCATCTGCTCAGCCGTCGCGAAAGGATAAGGAACCTTGACGCCGGTGGGCATGTTCTTCGACAACCGCATGGCCTCGAGTTCCGTATCGGTGACCACGAAGCCGCCGCCGATCGAATAATAGACGCGCTTCAGCAGCAGCCGCCCGTCGCGATCGAAGGCGGAGAAGGACATGCCGTTGGCGTGGCCCGGCAGCGGCACCTTTTTGTCAAAGACGAGATCGGTCTTTGGTTGAAACTCATAGCCGGGGTGCCCGGGCGGAGAGATACGGCCGGTGCGCTCGACCTCGTCGATGATCGCGTCCATGCGGTCGGGGTCGACCAGATCGGGGCGCTCTCCCATCAGCCCGAGGATCACCGCCCTGCCCGTTCCGTGGCCTATACCCGTATGCGCCAGCGAGCCGTGGAGGCTGACCTTTATGGCGGCGACGGCCGCATGCGGCGGCCGCGGCCAATCGTCGGACAGGATGAGGCCGAGAAACCTGTTGGCAGCCGACATCGGCCCCATCGTGTGGGAGCTCGAAGGACCGATACCGATTTTGAACACGTCGAAGACGGATAGAAACATAGAGTGCCTGCCCAGACCCTGGCAGCGCGCCAAGCGCAATGCCGATAATGAGATCGGACGTTCACCACTTCGAGCAGTCCCGTTCCGATCCGTTTATATATAGGAAGAAACCTATGCGATCCTATGCCGGCCCATCAGGCACCCGACCGACATCGAATTTTATCCATGCGACATCGCCTCCGAAGGGAGGCCGTCAACGGACAATCAAGCGGAATGAAGGAAAAAGCGATGCCGTCTGCGGACACCATCGCGTGAGACATCTAATCTTCAGAAGCCACCGAAAAGATAGGCAAGAACGAGAACGCCGGCGAAACCTGCTACGGCGCGAATGGTTACGCCCCAGCATGACTTCTGTATTGTGCTGTCCATGATTTCTCCGAATAGCTGAGTATCGACAAGCGGCAAGGGCTCGCTTGTGGCGGCATCCATACTGAAGAAATCGTAAACGCGCAATGCTGAAATGTGGCAAAAGCATGTCGCGGTCCGCCGATTCTTGCGGCGCAGTTCGGCGGAGCCCTCCAAAAGTGCTGCAAACCGGCAGTCCCGGGGGAGCAAACCTTGCCGCGGTTTCGCCGCACTGGTTGAGCATTCGGCGTAATCTCATCGGGCGAACCGATTTGCAATTTCAAAGGACCATGCGAAAAGACGCGCATGACAACGGAAGATTACATCGCACTCTTGATCTTCGTGCTGCTTTGGGGCGGCTTCACTTGGGCAAGCGACGGCCGTCGAAGCTTCAAGCGCATCAGCCTGACCCGTCTGATGAACGAGCACAGGGCACGCTGGATCCGCAACTCGCTCAACCGCGACTTGAAGATGATCGATACGCAGATCATGGCGGGCCTGCAGGCCGGCACCGCCTTCTTTGCGTCCACGACCATTTTCGCGCTTGGCGGCTGCTTCGCCCTGCTTGGCGCAACCGAGCAGGTTCAGATGATCTTCAATGACCTGCCGCAGGTCTTTCGCGGCGGGCGGGCTGGCTTCGAACTGAAGGTCGGCGGGCTTACCTGTCTTTTCGGCTATTCCTTCTTCAAGTTCGGCTGGTCCTATCGGCTGTTCAATTATTGCTCCATACTGATGGGCGGCATTCCCATGACGGCCGACATGTCGCGCGATCGCCGGGCGGCCGAACAGGCCGCAGAGCGCGCGATCCGCATGAACATCATGGCAGCAAAACATTTCAATGCCGGGCTCAGGGCGATCTTCCTATCGATCGGCTATCTCGGCTGGTTCATCAGCCCCTATGTCTTCATCCTGCTCACCGGCTTCGTGATTTTCGTGCTGACGCGCCGCCAGTATTTTTCCGAGGCGCGCGCAGCCCTCCTGGCGGACCGGCAATAGTCCTCCACGATAACCGGAGATATGATGGACACGTTCCCGCGCGGGAGCCGAGACCGTCAAGCATGGCGCATCCTCCCCCGCAATCCCGTTTCACTTTCGAGAGAACATGCAATAGTCAGGGCGAATACCGCCTTATGAACAGGATGGCGCCAGCATGGACGATAGCCGCGCGATAACGGTCGACGAGACGAAGGCTCCGCGTGCCGTGAAGCTCAAGCGGATCGCGCTCCTGGATGCGTTGCGCGGTCTGGCGCTCGTCGCAATGGCGATTTACCATTTCGTCTGGGATCTCGAGTTCTTCGGCTACGTAGCGGCCGGCACCGCAGGTACGGGCGGCTGGCGCCTCTTTGCGCGCCTGATCGCCAGCAGCTTCCTGTTCCTCGCCGGCTATAGCCTCATGCTCGGCCACGGGGCCGGGCTCCGTCCCCGAGCCTTCATGCGCCGTTTTGTCCGGATTGCCGGTGCGGCGGCACTCATCAGCTTCGCCACGTGGTTCGCTTTCCCGGGCTCCTTCATCTTCTTCGGCATTCTCCACGCGATCGCCGCGGCGAGCCTCGTCGGGCTGCTGTTCCTCCGGCTTCCCGCAGCCGCCTCCTTCCTCGCCGCAGGCGCCGCCCTCGTCGCACCGCTTTATCTGCGTTCGCCGCTCTTCGACATGCCGCTCCTCTGGTGGGTCGGTCTCTCCGAAACGATCCCAAGGTCGAACGACTATGTGCCGCTGCTCCCGTGGCTCGCGCCATTCCTGGCGGGCCTCGGAACGGCAAAGCTGCTGCAGCCGCTGCTCAGTTCGCGACAACAATCCCACGGCGGAGGCGAAAGCGGGCGCAAACTGTGGATAAGGCCCCTCGCCTTCGGCGGGCGTCACAGTCTGGCCATTTACCTCATTCACCAACCGGTGCTTCTCGGACTTGTTTACGCCTTCTCTCTCGCAGTCCCTGCTCCCGCGCCGGATGCGAGTGGGGTCTATCGCCTGAACTGCGAACAAGCCTGCAGCCTCAACGATCCCGCGATCGACTGCGGCGGCTTTTGCGGCTGCACGCTTGCCCGGCTCAAGGAGCAGAACCTGTTCGAGGACTTAAACCTGGGTAAGATTGACGTGAATTCGGATGAACGCATTGCGCGAATCGCCAGTCAGTGCACAATGGAAGCAAGATCAGGGGACTAGGACATGAATGCCTATCGTGCCAAGCCGCTGAGTTTCCCGTGGCCGCCGCTCGTTTACGGCGCGGCAGTGCTGATGGCGCTGGTCCTGGCCCGCCTCTACCCGATTCCGGTTGCACACGGAAATGGCTGGGCTCCCTGGCTCCTGGGCGGCGCGATGATCCTCGCGGCAATTTCCCTCGACATCTGGGCCGTCAAGACGCTGCTCGAGCGGCATACGGCGGTTCTGCCGCATCGTTGCGCCACTTGCCTCGTCACCTGCGGACCCTTTCGCTTCACCCGCAATCCGATCTATCTCGGCTATACGCTCGCCATGATTGGCCTCGGGTTGATGACGCTGAACCCATGGTTCTTCATCATGGCGATCGTCACCGTCATCGTTACGACGCTGTTTGCGATCCGGAACGAAGAGCGGCACCTGCTATCCCGCTTCGGCTTCGAATTCGAGCGCTATTGCCGCCACACCACGCGATGGTTATGACATCACGATGGCCGTACGGCCCTCGTTCGGAGGTGCATCTCTGCAATCTTTTTGGAGAGGTCAGGTCCCGACGCCGATCTCGGCCAGACGCGTCAGGCAGGCTTCCTCGACATTGTCGAGTTCGGCAAGCGTATCGTCGATATCCTTACGCTTCTGCCGAAGATCCTCGCGCTTTTCCTCGATGCGCTTCATCAGGAGCTGCAATTGCCCGATCTCGCCCGGCGGGTCCTTGTAGACCTGAATGATTTCGCGGATTTCGGCGATGGTGAAGCCGATCCGCCGACCGCGAAGAATTTCCTTGATCAGACGCCGGTCGGCCGGGCGAAACAGACGCGTGCGGCCCCGGCGCTCCGGATGGATGAGCCCCTCGTCTTCGTAGAAGCGCAGCGTCCGGGTCGAGATGCCGAATTCCCGCGTCAGCTCGGTGATGCTATAGTATTTATTCACGCCGCCATTCCGTCAATTCACGCGCGTACACTATCATTGACTTTGACGTAAAAGTCAAACAACCGAACTCATGTGACGTGAAACCACCATGTCGCCAGACCCAGGAAGCTGAAGAAACCGGTTATATCGGTGACAGCCGTGACGAAGACGGCGGAGGAGACGGCCGGGTCGGCGCCGGACCTTTCCAGCAAGAGCGGGATCAGAATGCCGGCGAGCGCCGCAGCCATCATGTTGATCAGCATTGCTGCCGCAATGATGCCGCCGAGATGAACATCCTGGAACCAGAGCCCGGCGACGACGCCGATGAACGTTCCGAAGATCACGCCGTTCAAGAGGCCGACGCCCGCCTCGCGACGGATGATCCTGGGCGCATTGTGGATATCAAGGCCACGGGTCGCGAGCGCCCGCACCGTCACCGTCATGGTTTGCGATCCCGCATTGCCGCCCATGCCGGCCACAATCGGCATCAGGATGGCAAGCGCCACGATCTGCTGGATCGTGGCGTCGAACAGGCCGATCACCGAGGCGGAGATGCAGGCCGTCATCGAATTGACGAATAGCCACGGCACGCGTGAACGAGACGCCCCAGCGACGGTATCCGACAGCTCTTCGTCGCCGACGCCGCTCATGCGCAGGAAGTCCTCCTCGGCCTCTTCCTGGATCACGTCCACCACGTCGTCGATCGTCAGCACGCCGACAAGCCTGCCATTGTCGTCCACCACCGCCGCGGACAGAAGGTCGTATTGCTCGAAGAGCTGCGCGGCTTCCTCCTGATCCATCTCCGCCGGGATCGCATGACTCGTATCGCGCATGATCGCGTCGATCTTCACCGAACGCTTGGTGCGCAGCACCTTGTCGAGATCGACGGCACCGAGCAGCTTGAACGTCGGGTCGATCACGAAGATCTGCGTGAAGCTGTCGGGCAGATCCTCGTCCTCACGCATGTAATCGATCGTCTGGCCGACGGTCCAGAAAGGCGGGACGGCGACGAACTCGGTCTGCATGCGCCGGCCGGCGGTGCTTTCCGGATAATCGAGCGACCGGCGAAGGCGAACGCGTTCGGTGAAAGGCAGCTTGGCGAGGATCTCTTCCTGATCCTCCTCGTCGAGGTCCTCGAGAATATAGACCGCGTCGTCTGAATCCATCTCGCCGATCGCCTCGGCGATCTGCTCGTTGGACAGGTGCTCGACGATATCGAGGCGGATCGCCTCATCGACCTCGGTCAGTGCCGCGAGATCGAACTCTTTGCCGAGCAACAAGACGAGGGCAAGCCGTTGCTCCTGCTGGATCGCCTCGAGAAGGTCGCCCAGTTCCGACGCATGCAGACCCGCGACGTGCTGGCGCAGGTAGATCGTGTCGCGATCGGCGATCGCGGCACCGACATGCATCAGGAAATCCGAACGTACCGAGCCGTCTTCGGCATAGATGTCCGAATGTTCAAAGGCGGCGTTTTCATCGGAACCGCGGTCGTCGTCGCCAATATTGCTCATGGACCCGCCCTCGAAAAGAATGCCGCCGTCGGGATCCCTCGTGCCAGCCCCGAAGGCAGTGCGCCGCTTTGAGCCCGGCCCAACACGGGCCAAGCTATAGCCTGCTAACGCAAACCACCGCCAAGGTCCACAGGCAGACGACGACGACTGGACGTTTTAACCAAGCTGTTGCAAATGCATGGGAACAGTGGAAAAAGCGAGGCATGCCAGCGGCTCCGCCAAAGCGTATTTGGACAGGCACGGCGGCTTCAACAAAGAGAACTGCCGTATGGCGATCCGACCAATCATTCGATTCCCGAATCCGCTGCTGAACAAGGCCACGGAAACGGTCAGCCAGTTCGACGAAGATCTCCGGCAGCTTGCGGACGATCTGCTCGATACGATGCGTGCCGCTCCCGGAATCGGGATCACGGCGCCGCACGTCGGCATTCTCCGACGTGTGACGGTCATCGAGATCGACCGCGAGGCCGGTCCCCGCACTTTTGTCAATCCGGAGATTATCTGGCACTCCGAGGAGACGGCGCGCCAGGGCGAAGGCAGCGTTTCGATGCCCGGCATCGTGGAAGAGGTGGAGCGACCGGTAAGCGTGCGGGTCCGGTATCAGACACTCTCCGGCGAAACGCGAGAGGAAGAAGCCGCCGGTCTGCTGGCCGTCTGCCTCCAGCATGAAATCGACCAACTCGACGGCATCTTCTGGACCCGGCGGCTATCGCACGTGAAGCGCGAACGCGCGGTGAAACGCTTCGAAAAGTCGCTCGCGTCGGTGCGCCCTCTATCCGGCGCCTGAAGCTTGCGCTAAAGCACGGCTACTGGATGTCTCGTTAATCGACCTCGATTTAAGGACAAAGACATGCAGCGATTTAAAGTGACAGCGAGCTTTGCGCGTCTGATAAGACGCGCGGCGCTGTAAGTCGACGTTATTTCAGCCCATTTGCATGAGGTTGGCTAAAAGCCGTTGCACAGGTCAGCAAGAGACCGAAGGATATGCGATGAAATCAATGCGCCTGATTCTACTATGCGCCACGGTACTGGCGGGATGTACCGCCACGCCTGACCTCGAACCGCTTCCCGGGAGCCTCACCTATGGCGAGACGGCCTCCTCCCGCAAGACTCAGGCGGCACCGGGCACCAAGATACAGAACCGGTTCCTGCACCAGGGCAAATACGTCTACGAGACCTACGAGGTGCAGCCCGACCACACCTACAGGCTCATCCGACGTACAGTCGTCGATAGCCTGGGCGACTGATCGCGAGACGCTGCGGCCGCGCCTCGCCGGAACCTTGCGACCCCCTCACCGTTCTCCATTGAGGCAACGAATGGAGACGCAGCGATGGCAAAGAACCTGGATGAACGTGGCGACCCGGTTGACGCGACACACGGGGCGGATAGAGAAGAATTCTCGGCCGAAGAGGTAAAGCAGGGCCGGCATGGTACGGCCGTCCTCGCCGTGCTGCTTGGCGGGCTGGTCTTTGCTTTCCTCGTGTGGGGGGCGGTCGAAATCTGGGGCGAAAGCACAGAAATAGATCGCACAGCGGAAACGGAACAGGTGCAGCCGCCTCCCTCGGAAGAGCAAACCGGCAGCGTTAGCGCGACGACACCCGCTGTCCCTGCCCCCGCCGACAGGGACCCGACCGCGCAGACCGGAACCGGTGGCGAATCACAGCAGGTCTCGCCCGACGGCACGGAGAAGTGAGCTATTGGGATCGTCGCGGCATCGCCGTCTGAAAGACGCGCGGTGCTGTAG
>JAPSJG010000067.1 GCA_031178305.1 Sinorhizobium sp. | reverse complement strand
CCCGGCCTGACGGTCGTCGAGGGTGAGGCACCGGACGTGTTACACGGGCTTCCGCAGCCGGATGCGGTCTTCATCGGCGGCGGCGGCAGCGAGGCGGGAGTGATGGATGCGGCTATCGCCGCCCTTCGACCGGGCGGTCGGCTGGTCGCCAATGCCGTGACCTTGGAGATGGAGGCAGTTCTCCTTGCCCATGATGCACGGCTTGGCGGTTCGCTGATCCGGATCGATATTGCGCGGGCCTCGCCCGTCGGCACGATGAACGGCTGGCGGCCGGCGATGCCGGTCACACAATGGTCGTGGACCAAGAGCTAGCGCGGGATGAGGAAAAAGTGTGCGCTCGCATCCCGCGCTAACTTCTCAGAATCGATCACGCTTATGATTTTAGGTCCCCGACCTAAAATCATCGTGATCTAAGCAGGAATTCTCAAGAGGATAGATCATGACGGTTCACTTCATCGGCGCGGGTCCCGGGGCGGCAGACCTCATCACCGTCCGCGGCAGGGAGCTGATCGGCCGCTGCCCGGTCTGCCTCTATGCCGGCTCGATCGTCTCGCCGGAGCTCCTCCAGTTTTGCCCGCCCGGTGCCCGCATCATCGATACGGCGCCGATGTCGCTCGACGAGATCGAGGCGGAATATGCCCGCGCGGCGGAAGCGGGAGAGGACGTCGCTCGGCTGCATTCCGGCGACCTCTCCGTCTGGAGCGCGGTTGCCGAGCAGATCCGGCGGCTCGAGAAGCATGGGATCCCCTACACGATGACGCCGGGCGTGCCGTCGTTTGCCGCGGCCGCCGCCGCGCTCGGCCGCGAGCTGACCATTCCGGCGGTTGCGCAGAGCCTCGTGTTGACGCGCGTTTCCGGGCGCGCTTCGCCGATGCCGAACAGCGAAACGCTGTCCGCCTTCGGCGCTACCGGCGCGACGCTCGCGATCCATCTCGCAATTCATGCCCTCGACCGCGTCGTCGAGGAATTGACGCCGCTCTATGGTGCCGATTGCCCGGTGGCGATCGTCGTCAAGGCGTCCTGGCCGGACGAGCGGGTGCTGTGCGGCAGGCTCGGCGACATCGCCGCCAAGGTCGCCGCCGAGCCGATCGAGCGCACGGCGCTGATCTTTGTCGGGCCGGGTCTCGAAGCCTCTGATTTCCGTGAAAGCTCGCTCTACGATCCGGCCTATCAGCGCCGCTTCCGGGGACGCGAGTAGAACGCATTCACTGCGAGTCTTCTTTGGATGGCCGACCGGGCGTCTGCGGAACGTCCCGCGGCTTCTCCAAGCGATTTCGGTACAGAGCGGCCTGGCCGAGCAGCATTAGTGTCACGGGCGTCGTCACCGTGATGAAGAAGATGATCAGCAATTCGTGGAAGATCCAACGGCTTTGCAGCACCGCAAAGCAGAGCATGGAGGCCAGGCAGATCAGGACGGTGCCGCCGCTGGTCGCGATTGTGGGCGCATGCAGCCGGTCATAGAAGCTCGGGAGACGTATCAGGCCTATCGAACCGATCAGCGTCATTGCGGCGCCCAAAAGCAGCAGCATACAAACAGGAATCGCTGCCCAGGACGGCAGGTCGGTCAAGTGGCTCATTCGATCACCTCGCCGCGCATGAGGAACTTGGCAAGCGCAATGGACGAAACGAAGCCGATCACTGCGATGAGGAGGCCGGTCTCGAAATAGATTGTATTCGCCGTGCGGATGCCGAAGGCGATCAGCATCAGCATTGCGTTGATGTAGAGCGTGTCCAGTCCGAGGATACGATCCTGGGCCCTAGGGCCTTTGACGATCCGGTAGAGCGCGAATGCCATGGCAAGGGAGAGCATGACCTGCGCCAATAGGATGGACCAGAGGATTGCGAGCTCGGTCATTGGAATATCTCCTTCAGCGCTGCTTCGTAGCGATCGAGCGTTCGCCGCCAGGCAATCTCGTTCTCGAGGTCGAGAATGTGAAAGAGCAGCTTCTTCTTGCGCCTGTCGTATTCGAGCCAGGCCGTGCCCGGCGTCGCCGTGAGAATACAGGCGAGTAGCGCGAGGGCATTCTCGTCTTCGACGTCGAAGTCGACGGAAACGAAGCCGGACCTGACCGGCTGCCCTCGGGTGCCCAGGATGATCCCGGCCACCGCAATATTCGAGCGAAGGATGTCGATCGAGACGCGCAGGCCGAAGCTGGCGATCCGCCGCAGCCGGTTGAGATGCGATCGCGTCGGCCGCAGTTTCACCGCGACCCAGGCGAGAACCATGCTGAGGACGAGACCGACCAGCAGCGTGCCGAGCGCCACCGACTGGTTCAAGAGGAGCCACATTAGAACGAGTGCGGTGGAGAGCAGCGGATAGGGAAACCAGGCGCGCACGTCTATTGACCTCCCGCCCGCGGTGCGGACAGCACTCGTTCGCCGTAGCCGGCAGGGTTGAGCAGGTCGTCGGCAGTCGCCTGCATGTAGCGCATCGCGGGCCCGGCCTGGAAACTCAGGAAGACGCAGGCAGCGAGCAGCACCACGACAGGCGTGATCTCGATGACGACGACGCGCGGTATGGTGCCCTCGATCGAAGCCCAGAAAGTGCGGATACCGATGCGGTTCATTGCGATCATCGCCGCGAGTCCCGAAAGAATGACGAGGGCAACATAGGTCCAATCGGCGGCGGAGATCGTCCTTGCCTGGCCGGCCGTCGGCACGTCGAAGAGGCCATGCAGAAGCGTGAACTTGGCGATGAAGCCTGAGAGCGGCGGAAGGCCGGAGAGGAGCACGGCGCAAAGCGAGAAGCAGAGACCGAGTACGGCCATGGTGCCGGGTATGGCGACGCCCACTTCCTCCTCCTCTTCATTCTCGTCGAAGTCGCCATAGGCCTCCATCGTCACCGCCAGCACGTCGGCGGCGGCGTCGCGGCCGCGCTCGACGAGCTCGATCAAGAGGAAGAAGGCGGCGATAGTCAGCGTCGAGCTGACGAGATAGAAGAGCGCGCCGGCAATCATCTCCTGATGTCCGAGCCCGATCGCGGCAAGCAGCGTTCCGGAGGAGACGAGGACCGAATAGCCGGCGAGCCTGCCCATTGCCTGCGAAGCGAGGACGCCGACGGCGCCGAAGGCGATCGTCGCCATGCCGCCTGCCAGCAACCAGCTCTGGCCGAAGCCTGCCGATGCGCCCGCGGCGGTGCCGAAGACAAGCAGATTGAGCCGGATGATGACGTAAATCCCAACCTTCGTCAGCACGGCGAAGATCGCGGCGACCGGGGGAGTTGCCGCGGCATAGGCGGTCGGCAGCCAGAAGCTCAGCGGCCACATGCCCGCCTTCACCAGGAAGGCGATCCCGAGGACGGCGGCGCCGGTTTCGACGAGCATCCTGCCTTCGGGCGCGAGCGCTGCGAGCCTCGTTGACAGATCCGCCATGTTGAGCGTGCCGGTGGCGCCGTAGATCAGGCTGACGCCGACCAGGAACAGCGAGGAGGCCGCAAGGTTGATGGCAATGTAATGAAGCCCGGCCTTAACGCGCAAAGGGCCGGAACCGTGCAGCAGCAGTCCGTAGGAAGCAGCGAGCATCACCTCGAAGAAGACGAAGAGATTGAACAAATCCCCTGTCAGAAAGGCGCCGTTGACGCCGGCGACGAGTAGCTGAAGAAGCGAATGAAAATGATGCCCGGCCGTGTGCCACCGCGCCATCGAGTAGACTTGCGCGGCGAGCGCCAGCCCGCTGGTCAGACACAGCATCAGTGCCGAGAGTCGGTCGACGACGAGAACGATGCCGAACGGCGCGGGCCAGTTGCCAAGCTGATAAACGCCCGCCCCCGGCAGGGTCTCTTCGCCCGCCGTCGCCATCAGGATCACGGCTACTACGAAGACAATGACGGTCGACGTGAAGCCGATGGAACCCTTCAGCGTCCGCTCGCGCTCGTCAATCGGAATAAGCGCGGCCGCGACCGCGAGCGGCACGAGAATCGGTAGCACCGGAAGGTGTTGCAGCCAGTCAGTCACCGCGCTGCTCCCTGCCGTCGACATGGTCGGTGCCGGTAAAACCGCGCGAGGCAAGCAGGACGACCAGGAAAAGGGCGGTCATGGCGAAGCCGATAACGATCGCCGTCAACACCAGCGCCTGCGGTATGGGATCGGCGTGGTGCGCGAGGTCGCCGACGCCGCCTGGCTCGAGAATGGGCGGGGCATTCACGCGCAGCCGCCCCATTCCGAAGATGAAGAGATTGACCGCATAGGAGAGCAGCGACAGGCCGATGACAACCTGGTAGGTGCGCGGCCGCAAGAGCAGATAGACGCCCGAAGCGGTCAGCGCTCCGATACCAGCTGAGAGAATGAGCTCCATTACTGTGCCGCCTCCTTCTCGGCACGCGCTCCCCTGGCATGGGCGCGTGGTGCGCGGACAGACTGGTGCGCGATGGCGATCAACATCAGGACGGTGGCGCCCAGCACGAGCGAGAAGACGCCGAGGTCGAAGAGGATGGCACTCGCGAGCGGCACCTTGCCGATGACCGGCACCGTTGCATGTTGCGAATGCGAGGTCAGGAACGGGTAGCCGAAGAGCCAGGAGCCAACCCCCGTGGCCACCGCCACCAAGAGGCCGATGCTCATCCAGCGGAGCGGGTGGATGCGCAGCCGCTCTTCCACCCAGCGGGTGCCGCCGGACATATATTGCAGGATGAAGCCGATCGACATCGCAATGCCCGCGGCAAAACCACCGCCGGGCAGGTCATGGCCGCGCAGGAAAAGATAGGCGGCGAGCATGGCGGTCACCGGGAACATCCAGCGCATGATCGCCGATGGGATATGCAGGTATTCGGCAATGCTGTCGCCGGCAGCTCGGTCGGGGTGCCCGGCGTCGAAGGCGTTCTGCAGCCTCTGCTGTTCCGGAGCTTCGAGGCTGTCCGCTTGGGGGCGGAAACGCAAGAGGAGCGCGAACACCGTTAGTGCGACGATCGACAGAACGGCGATCTCGCCGAGCGTATCGAAGCCGCGGAAGTCGACGAGGATGACGTTGACGACGTTGGTGCCGCCGCCTTCGCTGTAGGCGCGCTCAAGGAAGTAACTGGCGATCGTCTCGGATGCGGGTTGCGTCATCACGGTGTAGGCAAGGAGGGTCATTCCGCCGCCGGCGAGCGCCGCGAGCAGGAAGTCGCGCAGGCGCCGGAAGCGTGTCCTCATCGGGATGTCCTCCCTCTCCGGTTCCTTGATGCGCTTGGGCAGCCAGCGCAAACCGAGCAGTATCAGGACGGTGGTGACGATCTCGACGAGAAGTTGCGTGACGGCGAGATCCGGCGCGGAAAGCCAGACGAAAGTGAGGCAGGTGACGAGCCCCGCGCCGCCGAGCAGAACCAGCGCCGCAAGGCGATGAAATTTCGCCTGCAAGGCCGAGCCGACGGCGCATGCAATCCCGATTGTCCAGAGTAGGGCGAAGGCCGGATCGATGCCGCGGATGACGAGAGGCGGCAGCTCGAAGCCGTGAGCAAGAAGCGGCAGCGCCCCCGCGGTAAGCGCCAGAATGATGAGCAGGAGCATCTGCGGCTGCAGCCGACGTGTGCCGAGTCCTTGTTCGATCGAGCGTGCCCATTTCCACGAAAGCGTCACCAACACGCGTTCGAAAATGCGCTGGCCTTTGAGCAGCCGAAAGACGGGTGGCCCTTCGATACCGGTGGCGAGATAGGATCGCATGAGGAAATAGAGCCCGACGCCGCCGGAGAGCGCTACGAAACTCATGATCATCGGGACGTTCCATCCGTGCCAGACGGCCAGGCTGTAATGCGGCGTCCTGTCGCCCAGGATCGATGCGACGGCGGTGTGCAGGAAAGGGCCGATCGTACGGCCGGGAAGGATGCCGACGACGAGGCAGGCAAGCACCAGGAATTCGACCGGCGCCCGCATCCAGCGCGGCGGTTCATGTGGTTTCTTCGGCAGGTCCGACGGCGGCACGCCATAGAAGACGCTGTGAATGAAGCGCAGCGAGTAGGTCACGGCGAACATGCCCGCAATCGTCGCGACATAGGGGGTTATCGTGTCGAGGATGTTGACGAGATGCGTCTCGATCGCCTCGGCGAAGAACATCTCTTTGGACAAAAAGCCATTGAGTAGCGGCACGCCGGCCATGGCGGCGCTGGCGACCATGGCGAGCGTCGCGGTGATCGGCATGTATTGGAATAGGCCGCTCAGCCTGCGCATGTCGCGCGTGCCGGTTTCATGGTCGATGATGCCGGCCGCCATGAACAGCGAGGCCTTGAAGGTGGCGTGATTGACGATGTGGAAGATCGCGGCGACGGCTGCAAGCGGGCTGCCAAGGCTGAGCAGCGTCGTGATCAGCCCGAGATGGCTGATGGTCGAATAGGCGAGCAGGCCCTTCAGGTCCTGCTGAAAGATGGCGAAATAGGCGCCGAGCACCAGCGTCGCGAGGCCGGCCAGGCCGACGAGCCAGAACCAGGCTTCCGTCCCGGCCATCACCGGCCAGAGCCGCGCAAGCAGGAAGACCCCGGCCTTCACCATCGTTGCCGAGTGCAGGTAGGCGGAAACCGGGGTCGGCGCGGCCATGGCGTGCGGCAGCCAGAAATGAAACGGAAATTGGGCGCTCTTGGTCAGCGCTCCGAAGAGGACGAGGACAAGGATTGGCACGTAAAGCGAATCATTGCGGATCGCGTCGCCGGAGGCCAGTACCGCATCGAGTTCGTAACTGCCGACGACCCGTCCGATGAGCAGCAGCCCGACGAGGAGCGCGAGGCCGCCCATGCCCGTCATCGTCAGCGCCATACGCGCTCCGTCGCGCGCATGCGCGTTGTGGTGCCAGTAGCCGATCAACAGGAAGGACACGATGCTGGTCAATTCCCAGAAGACGGCAAGGAGGATCAGGTTGCCGGAAAGCACGATGCCGAGCATCGAACCCATGAAGGAAAGGAAGAGCGCGAAGAAGCGCGGCACTGGATCTTCCGCGTTCAAGTAATAGCGGGCGTAGAGCACCACGAGCACGCCGATCGCAGTAATCAGTGCGGAAAACAGCCAGGCGAAGCCGTCCATGCGCAGTGACACGCTCAAGCCCAGTTGCGGGACCCACTCGAGTTGATAGCGAAGCACGTTCCCTGCTGCGACGAAGGGATAGAGGCCGGCGGTCGCGAGGAAGCAGACGAGCGCGATCGCGCCCGCGAACCAGGCAGTGGCGCCGCGTTGATCGGACGGAAAGAAGATGGCGATTAGGCTTCCACCGAAAGGGGCGAAAAGGAAGACAGGAAGCAATTTTTCCGCGTATTCGATCGTTCGGCTCCCGCGCTTGCTTGCAGTGGAGATCGGGTCTTGGCGTGTCGGTGACAATGGTCGCCGAAGCGGCCTCCGAAGGCAATGCCCGGACGATCCGCGAAGCCGCAGATGCATATGTTTTTGTGGCTTTTTCTAGCGCGGGATGAGGAAAAGTATGCGCGGTTTTCCGCCCGCATCCCGCGCTAACTTCTTAGAATAGATCACGTTTATGATTTTAGGTCGATCCGGCCCAAAATCATCGTGATCTGGGCGACTTCCAAGCCCGTTGGAGAGGAATTTCAACCCGGGGGACCCTCGCCCCGGGACCAGCGGAGACGGCCCTTGCGCCAGCGCTCGCGTTCAGGCGGCGCGCCATCGCCGCTCGAAGACGAAGGCGGCGAGATCGTTGGCGCTCATGGGCCGCGCGAAGGCATAGCCCTGCAACCCGTGGCAGCCGAGCTCCTTGAGGATGGCGGCATGCTGCAGCGTTTCCACGCCTTCGGCGATCACCTCGATGCCGAGCGACGTGCCGATGTCTATGATCGATTCCACCAGCCGGCGCTGCGGAGCGGAATCGAGTATGGGCAGTACCAGTTGCCGATCTATCTTCAGGCGGCGCGGCGTCAGCTTCAGAAGGCTGATGATTGAGGCATAGCCGGTGCCGAAATCGTCGATTTCGATATCGATGCCGAATTCCTTGATCCGCCGGATGTTCGACAACACCGTCACATCGTTCTCGTCGAAGGAGATCGATTCGAGCAGCTCGAAAGAAAGCCGGCCTTGCGGGATCTGCATCTGCTCCAGACGTTCGATCAGCCTGTCGTCGCGCAGCCGCGGATAGGAGAGGTTCACCGACACCTTGGGTATGCGGATACCGTTCGCCTCCCAGCGGCAGAGCTGGAAGAGGGCCTGCTCCAGGATCGCCTGGTCGATTGCCGAGACGACGTTGATATCCTCCGCCGTCTTCAAGAAGGTGTGCGGCCCGATGAGACCCTTGGTTGGATGATCCCAGCGCGCCAGGGCTTCAACGCCGATGACCTCCAGCGAGTTCGGGCAGAACTGCGGCTGGAAATAGGCGACGAACTCATTCTGCTCGAGGCCGCGGAGGATCTCGTCGGCCGTCTGCTTGGTCCTGAGAACTTCCGTCTTGAGTGCGCCGGTGAAGGTCTCGTGGCGGTTGCGGCCGCGACGCTTGGCCTCGTAGAGCGCAATATCGGCGTTGACGAGGATCTGCGAAAGCTCGTCCGCGGCGGCGACCTGGGCGGCAATGCCGATGCTGACGCCAATGCGGCATTCCTGGTCCTTGTAACGAACGGGGGTGCTCATCGCCTCGACAACGCGTGAGGCCAGTGCGGCGTCCTCCTCCGGCCTGTCACTCGCGCGGATAATGACGAATTCGTCGCCGCCGATACGGGCGACAAAATCGCCCTCGCGTGCACCTTCGCGCAAGAGCTTCGCAGCATGCCTGAGGATCTCGTCGCCGGCCGCGTGGCCGAGGGTGTCGTTGATCTGTTTGAAGCGATCGAGATCGATGTGAAAGATGCTGAGCCTCGCGCCTGCATCGAACTGCCTGCTACGGTCGGCAAGGATCTGGTCGAGGAAGCGGCGATTCGGCAGGCCGGTGAGCGGGTCGTGAAGCGCGTTGAATTCCATGCGATGGCGCGCGGCTTCTAGCTCTGCGCTGTGCGCCTCGGCGAGGCGCTTCGCCTCCGAAAGCCTTGCCCGGGTTTCTATGTCGGCCGTCACATCCCAATTGACGCCGACGATCTTGCGCGTGCCGTCCGCGGCAAGATAGGTCGAGCCGATGGCGCGGATGTGGCGGATGCGCCCCGTCGGCAGGCAGATGCGGAATTCGGAATTATAGGCGCCCCCGGTGGCGACCGTCTCGGCAAATTCCGCCTCGGCACGTGTGCGGTCGTCCGGATGCAGCCTGTCCTCCCACTCAGCTGTCGTCGTGCCCATGTGCGAACGGACCCCGTAGAGCTCCTTCATACGGCTGTCCCAAAGCAGCCGGCCACTGTCGATATCGGCTTCCCAGATGCCGATCCTGGATGCGTCGAGTGCGATCTTGAGGCGGTGCGACAGCTCCTGAAGCTGGTCCTTGCTCTCTTTGAGCGCGCGGATGTTCTCCTGGCGCTCTGTTGTCAGCCGGCCGGTCATGATCATCGGGACGACGATCACCAGGCCGCCGAGCACGATCAGCAGGCGAACCGTCCAGGCATGCTCGGGCGTTGCCGGCCATTCCCCCTTCGGAATTGCCGCCATGCGCCAGGAACCGCCCGGCAAGGCAACATCCATTTCGACAGGTGCCTTGCGGAAAACCGCGGAATCGCCAAAAAAAATCGACCCATGGCGCCCAAGTCCGTCACGACCGGCAATGGCGATCTCGATGCCAAGATCGGACGAAGCCAGGCCACTGTCGCTGAAAAGTCGATCGACGTCGATGACCGCCGAGAGGATGCCCCAGAACCGTTTTTTTCCATCGAGCTCGGTCTCTACCGGAAAGCGGCCGATCAGGCCCTGTCCACCCTGGACGAGCTCGACGGGACCGGCGAGCAGCAGCCTTCCCGTCTGCATCACCCGGAGCGCGGACATGCGCTGTTTCTCGTTCTTGCGATAATCGAGGCCGATCGCCTTCTCATTGCCCGCCACCGGATAGACCATCGACACGACCAGGTCGGGGGCGGCTGCCAGGTTGCGCAGCTGCGACCGCTCGGTGAAGAGGCTTCGCGCCAGCTCGGCAAAGCGCTGCTGCTGCATGTCCGGCTCGGTTGCGATCGTGCCGATCAGGCCGCGGACAAGCTGGATACTGCCATTGACGTTGTTTTCGAGCTTTGAGCGGATAGGGCCCAGTTCATTGGCGACGAGCGACCGCATGCGCGCTTCGGAAATGATGCGGTTCTGATGGTCGGCAAGAATGCCGGCAACGATGACGACGAATGTGGCGATGATTGCCGGAAGGTAGTTGAGGGTCAGAAATCGGGAGAAGCGGGACTTTCCGACATTGAAGATGTTGTGTTCCGGCACAAGATTACCCAGCAAACAGGGACGCGAAAGAAATGACCGGATAATTTCAGACTCTCCTTAACAATTCTTCATTCGATGAAACGCCTGAAACGCATGTGACCGCTGTCGCGATCACGCTCTCGCGCCGATCATGGCCTCAAGCGTTTCCAATCGGTCCGCGTCGCGCGGCAGCTTGTCGGGGCGCAAGCGGGCGATCCGGGGAAAGCGCATGGCAACGCCCGACTTGTGGCGCGTCGAACGGTTGATGCCCTCGAAGGCGACCTCGACGACAAAGCCGGCGTCGAGTTCGGCTCGCACGGCGCGAACCGGCCCGAAGCGCTCGACCGTGTTATCGCGCACGAACCGGTCGAGAATTTCCAGCTCGGCATCCGTAAAGCCGAAATAGGCCTTGCCGACCGGAACGAGCATGGCTCCGCCTTCCCCTTCCGCCCAGACGCCGAAGGTGAAATCGGAATAGTAGCTGGAACGCTTGCCGTGGCCACGCTGCGCATACATCAGCACCGCGTCTATGTTGAATGGAGCGCGCTTCCACTTGAACCACGGCCCCTTTATCCTTCCAGCGAGATAGGGCGAGTCGAGCCGCTTCAGCATCACGCCTTCGATGACCGGATCGGGCGGGTCGGAGCGCAGCCGGTTCAGTTCCTCCCAGCTTGAAAAGGGCACGAGCGGCGACAGGTCGAAATGCTCCGGCGAGGCGGCGTCAATCAGATCCGACAGAGCCTTGCGGCGGATGTGAAAAGGCTCTGGCCGGATGTCGCGTTCGCCCCAAAAGAGGATATCGTATCCGCGGATGAAGGCTGGATAGTCCGAAAGCAGCTTGCGGCTCACGGTCTTGCGGTTCAGGCGTTGTTGCAGGTCGGCGAAGCTGCCGGTTGCGCGGTCCGTCCGCATCGTGCCGCCGACCAGCAATTCTCCGTCGATGACGCCGGCGAAGTCCACGGCCTCCAGGATTTCCGGAAAGGCGCTGGATATCTCATCGCCGCTGCGCGAATAGAGCCGCCGGAAGCCGCCGACATTGGCGAGTTGCACGCGGATTCCGTCCCATTTCCATTCCGCGGCAAAATCCGCGGGGTCGAGACCCTGGAGGTCGCTTTGTTCGACCGGCGTTGCCAGCATGACGGAATGGAAAACGGCGGGTGTCTTGAGCACCGGCATTTCCGCTTGGCCGGTCAGCCAGAGGAAGAGGGGCAGGTAAGGCGGCGACAGTCCGTGCCAGAGCCTCTCTATCTCGCCGATGTCCTTGCCGCCCATCTCCGCTAGCGCCTGCTTAGCGAGCCGGGCGGAGACGCCGATCCGCAGGCCGCCGGTGACGAGCTTCAGAAAGGCGAAACGGCCGGCCGCATCAAGTCGGTCAAGCATGTCGCGCACCAGTGAGCGTACCTCTGAACGCCCCGCCCTCTGCAGCTTTTCGACGACCTCGCCCAGGGGAATGTCGGCTGGCGTGACCTCCGGTGATGGCTCCCACGCAAGCGAAACCGTTTCGGCGAGATCGCCGACATAGTCGTAGGAATAGTGGAAGAGCACTTCGTCCATACGCTCGAGCAGCAGGTCTCGAATCAAGGCGGGCTTCACCGTATTGAGCGACA
>JAPSJG010000513.1 GCA_031178305.1 Sinorhizobium sp. | reverse complement strand
TCGCCGGCATCGTCACCTTTTCCGGCTCCGGCGATGCCGACCTCTATCTCTTGACGCTGCCGCTCGCGAAAGACATGCCGCTCCTGACCTTGACCACCTTCATCGGCGGCTTCTCCGCCGCTACGGCCATGGTCATCGTCGCATCGGTCGCCCTGTCGATCATGGTTTCCAACGACATCGTCATGCCTGTCTTCCTGCGCCGGCGGCTCGGAACGCGTGGATCCCTGCAGGAGGACATGGCCGGCACCCTCCTCAATATCCGCCGCACGGCGATCTTCGTCGTGCTGCTTCTCGGCTATGGTTATTATCGCTCGGCCGACATCAGCGCCGGCCTTGCTTCCCTCGGGCTGCTTTCCTTCGTCGCCATCTCGCAAATGGCGCCGGCTCTCTTGGGCGGCCTCGTCTGGCGACAGGCGAACGCCCGCGGCGCGATCTCCGGCATGGTCTCAGGCTTTCTCGTCTGGGCCTATCTCCTGTTCCTGCCAAGCCTCGGCGGCCCGGACAATTCCCATGTCGCCTCGACGGTGCTGAGCTTCCTGCTGCCCTTCACCGATCTTTTCTCCGGTCCGCAATCGGACCCGCTGGTCAATGCAACCGTGCTCAGCATGCTCGTCAACACGACCGCCTACGTGCTCGGCTCTCTGACGCGCACGCCGAAACCGCTGGAGCGGTTCCAGGCGGGCGTGTTCATCACGCGCCGTTCGCGCACGGAAGGAACCTTCCGCGGTCGGAAGGCGAAAGTGACGGTGCGCGATCTCAAGACGACGATCGCCCGCTACATGGGCGAGGAGCGGATGCAGCGCTCGTTCCACACCTATGAGCAGCAGTCCGGACGCTGGCTCGATGAAAACGCCTCCGCCGACATGGCGCTTGTCCACTTCTCCGAGCAATTGCTCGGCAGCGCCATCGGCTCGTCTTCGGCGCGGCTCGTGCTGTCGCTCGCACTGCAGCGCGTGGACGATGCTTCCTCCGATACGGCCTGGCTGCTCGACCAGGCAAGCGAGGCGCTCCAATATAACCAGGATATGCTGCAGACGGCGCTCTCGCAGATGGACCAGGGCATCGCCGTCTTCGACAATGCAAACAACCTGATCATCTGGAACCGGCGGTTCCGGCAATTGCTCGATCTGCCGGAGACCGCCGGCCAGGTCGGCTTTCCGCTGGCCGATATCGTCGCGACGCTCGCTCGCCGCGGCGATATCCGCAAGGAGGACGAGACGGCGCTGATCGCCAACTTCCTGACGCTCGACAAGCCCTTTCTGCTGGAGCTTGCCAACGGCACGCGCATCGTCGAGGTCCGGACCAATGCCATGCCCGACAAGGGCATCGTCACCACCTATACCGACATCACCCAGCGCGTCGCCGCCGACATGGCGCTTAAGCAGGCAAACGAGACATTGGAACAGCGCGTCGCCGAACGGACAGGCGAATTGACGCAGGTGAACCGTGAACTCGCCGAAGCGCGGGCCGCGGCCGAAGAGGCGAATATCGGCAAGACCCGCTTCTTCGCGGCCGCCGGACACGACATCCTGCAGCCGCTCAACGCCGCGCGGCTTTATTCCTCCTCGCTCGTGGAGCGGCTCGGCGATTCCGAGAACCGGCCGCTGGTGCAGAATATCGACTCCTCGCTGGAATCGGTGGAGGCGATCCTCGGCGCGGTCCTCGACATGTCGCGACTCGACACCGGAGCCATGAAGCCGCGGCTGCAATCGGTGCCGCTCAGCGAATTGCTCAAGCGCATCGAGACCGACTTCGCGCCGATGGCGCGAGCGAAGGACATCGAGCTCGTCGTCATGCCGTCCTCGCTCGTCGTGCACAGCGATCCGAACCTCTTACGGCGCGTCGTGCAGAACCTCGTCTCCAATGCCGTCAAATACACGCTTCGAGGCAAGGTGCTGATCGGGGCTCGACGGCGCGGAAGAATGGCGACGATCGAGGTGCTCGATTCCGGCATCGGCATTCCGCCATCGAAGTTCCGCACCGTCTTCAAGGAATTCGCACGCCTCGACGAAGGGGCACGCACGGCCGCCGGCCTCGGCCTCGGCCTGTCGATCGTCGACCGCATCTCGCGCGTTCTCAATCATCCCGTCGGTCTGCAATCGAAGCCGGGCAAGGGCACCGGCTTCAAGGTGAGCGTACCGCTGGCGATCAGCGCCGGCGAGCTGGCAAAGCCGCAAGCCGTCGCTGCACCGAAGTCGGCGGATGCGCTAGCAGGGCTTCATGTGCTGTGCATCGACAACGAGGTGAAAATACTCGAGGGAATGGCGCTATTGCTTGGCGGCTGGGGCTGCACGGTTACCACGGCAGAGTCGCTGTCAGCCTGCGCCGCAATGGGGCCGGACGAACTCGCCGCTCGCCCGGACGCCATCATCGCCGATTATCACCTCGGGGACGGCACCGGCATTGAGGCGATCGCCTGCGTCCGGGCCCTTTGGAAAGGGAGCATCCCGGCCTTGATGGTGACGGCCGACCGCACGCCGGAAGTCCGCGCCGCCACCGAACGCGACGGCGTCTCCTTGCAGCACAAGCCTGTACGCCCCGCCGCCCTGCGTGCCTGGCTGACGCAGCTCGCCTCCGCTTCAAAGGCGGCTGCGGAGTAGCGGCACGCGATTATCTGGTTGCAAAAGCCCCTCGCCCTAACCCTCTCCCCGCACGCGGGGGGCCCTTGGGGCGGCGCGGCGAGTCTCCTCCCCCACGCTTGCGGGGAGAAGGTGGCCGGCAGGCTGGATGAGGGGCAAACCCGCTCACCAGAGAGTGGCAAAAGTCAGGCTCAAGCCGCGGCTA
>JAPSJG010000512.1 GCA_031178305.1 Sinorhizobium sp. | reverse complement strand
TTGCAGTGAAGGAGGAGCTGCACAACCGCTCAGAAGCTCTGAGAGGGGTGGTCTTCGAGGACAAGGGCGCGGCTGTCGCTTTGCACTTTCGGCTGGCGCCCCATCATGAAGCAGCCGTCGGCGCCCTGATGCAGCAGGCGGCCGCAACCATCGGCGAGAGCTGGGTGCTGCAGCACGGCAAGATGGTCGTGGAACTGAAGCCCGCCCGATCCGGCAAGGGCAAGGCCCTCGAGAGGCTTATGGCCACTGCGCCCTTTCGCGGACGCTACCCGATCGCCGTAGGCGACGACCTGACGGACGAGGAAATGTTCACGGTCGCGACCGCAGCGGGTGGCGCAGCCATTCGCATCGGGGATGCTACCGCTCCCACGGCCGCGCGTGCGTGGATCGGCTCGCCAACGGAACTGCGTCGGCTTCTTGCTTCCGTCGCTCGCCTACCGGAAGGGAATTGACATGGCTCGACTGATCGTCGTCTCAAACAGGGTTCCGCTGCCTGACGAGCACGGCTCGCCGCCACCGGGCGGAATGGCCATTGCGCTGAACGCCGCGCTCAAGCAGAAGGACGGCCTCTGGATGGGCTGGTCGGGGGAGGTGAAAGGCGAGGAGGAGCCGCCGGCGCTCATCACGCGAGAGGCTGGTGGCATAACTTACGCGCTCACCGATCTCGCGCAGAAGGATCTCGACGAATATTACAACGGCTTCGCCAACAGGGTGCTCTGGCCGATTTTCCACTGCCGAGTCGATCTCGCCGAATATGCCAGGCACGAAATGTCCGGCTATTATCGGGTCAACCGCCTCTTCGCGGATCTGCTGATGCCGCTTCTGCAGGAGGACGACGTCATCTGGGTGCATGACTATCACCTGATTCCGCTGGCGGAAGAACTGCGCAAGCGCGGCTGCCGCAACCGGATCGGCTTCTTCCTGCATATCCCATGGCCACCGGCGGACATCCTCTTTACCGTGCCGATCTATGACACTTTGCTGCGCGGGCTTTCGTCCTATGACCTCGTCGGCTTCCATACCGGCTACGATCTGAGCAACTTCGCCGAATGCCTGCGCCGCGAGGGCTGCGGCGATCTCGTCAAAGGCGGGTTTTGCCGAGCCTATGGACGGGTGTTCCGCTGCGGCGTTTTTCCGATCAGCATCGACACGGCCGACTTCGAGAGCCTGGCCGAACAGGCCGCACGCGACGAGGCTCTGCAGGAGAACTATCGCAGGATCGCCGGTTACGACGTCGTGATCGGTGTCGACCGCCTGGATTATTCCAAGGGTATCGACCAGCGCATCCTGGCCTTTCGCCGTTTCCTTCAGGCCAACGATCATCGGATCGGCAAGACGCTCTTGCTGCAGATCACCCCGAAGTCCCGCACGGAAGTCCCGGAATATCTGGCGATGCAGAAGGATGTTGCCGAACTGGCGGGGCGCGTCAACGGGGAACTCGGAACCATCGATTGGGTGCCCGTGCACTACATCAACCAGTCTCTCGGCCGCCCGGAACTGGCCGGCCTCTATCGCATGGCGCGCGTCGGCCTAGTGACGCCGCTTCGCGACGGAATGAACCTGGTTGCGAAGGAATATGTCGCTGCGCAGGACCCGCGGGATCCCGGTGTTCTCGTGCTTTCACGCTTTGCCGGCGCCGCCCGGGAATTGGAGGGAGCTATCCTCGTCAATCCCTATGACCCGGAAGCCATGGCGCACGCGATCGAAAGGGCTCTCGTTATGCCACAGAATTCGCGCATCGAGCGTTGGCGGGCGATGATGGCGAGGCTTCGCGTGCACGACGTCTACCGCTGGTGCGACGACTTTCTCTCATGCCTGCATCAGGCTCAAAATACCGCCAGATAGCGCAGCAGCGACAGGACGCCGATGATGATCACGATCGCCTGGACGATTTGCTTCGTGCGCCCGTCCAGCGGGAGGCGGTTCACGAGATAAAGCACCAGGATAACGACAAGAAACGTAATCAGTATGCTGATCAGAATGGACATGCGATTCCCCCTAATGAAAACCTTCGACAATTTACCTATGGGAGGTTTTGCGGAAGAAAAGGCCTGCTACCGATGATGGCGGCAAAAGGGCAGGGGTCAACGCTGCCCAACAGCTTCGCACTTTGAATTGCTGCATGTCTTTGCCCTTAAATCGAGGTCGATTTGAGGAGACCTGCAGTAGGGCGATGATCCGGACGCTACCCGCATATAAAAAGCGAGCCCGCTCGGTCGAGCGGGCTCGCTTGTAGTCATAAAACCGGAAACCCTCAGGTCCTCGGCTTCAGGTTTTCCGGGTCGTAGAGCGGCTTGTAACCAACGCCGGCGACCTCGACCGGATAGCTCTCGGCGAAATACTCGACATTCAGCTTGCGACCTTCCTGGCAATAGGCCCATGGAAGGTAGGCAAGCGCGATGTTCTTGCCGATCGTCGGGCCGAAGGCGATGGAGGTGGTGTAGGAGCGGCGGCCGAGCTCGTCGACCAGCACCTCGCCGGTCTCCGGGTCCATGACCGGCAGGTTGCCGACCGGGTAGCGCTTCACGCCGTTCCTGTCGGTGTTCTCCGTCATGACGAGCGTGCAGAGCATGGCGGGCTGGTGCTCGCGCGCCTTGTACTCCAGATGCTTCGCCTTGCCGCGGAAGTCCGCTTCCTTGACCTTCGGACGGGCAAGGTCGGCCTCGATGAGGTTATACTGGGTGAGAAGATCCGCGTTCTGCAGGCGCAGGCTCTTTTCCATACGGCGCGAGTTCGCATAGGTCTCAACGCCGAAGGCCATGACGCCCGTGGCGCGCAACGCATCCCAGAC
>JAPSJG010000511.1 GCA_031178305.1 Sinorhizobium sp. | reverse complement strand
CTCTACAACCACGGCATCATCGTAACCGGCGAGACAGTGGAGGAGGTGCGCGAGCGCATCACCCACGTCACCGAAGCGCTCTCGGCCGACGAGCGCGTACAGGCGGCGGCTGACCCGGCCGCTTTGACGACATTGGCGGAAAGCTCCGCTTTTCATGCCGCGGAGGATGCCGAGAGCCACAAGACAGCCCTCAACCAGGCCAACATGGCCATTGCGGCGCGCGGTTCGCTCTATCCGGATCACGTCATCTTCCTCGGCACGGAGATCGGCGTGCTTGCCGATGGCGAGACGGTGAATGCCTATGTGGGCGCACGCCGCTCGCGCGACCTTCCCGTCCCGAAGATGCTGCTTGCGCCAGGCCGCGGCGTTCTACTCGCCAATGAACTCACCGCTGGCGGCCGCGTGATGGCACGCTGCCTCGCGGAAGTCGTCTCCCGCATTCCGGAGGGCGCGTCGGTGGCCTACCTCACCCCCCATGAGGAACATGAACTGACCCATTGGGAGGCCGAGCAATATCGTCAGGCGCTCGACCGCAAGGCAAGCAAGCAGGCATGAGCACCGACAGAAAACCCGCCATCGCGCTCGGTATCGACCTCGGCACCTCCGGGGTGCGGGCCGCCTTGCTTTCAAAGGACGGCGAGCCGGTCGATATTGCTGCATGCCCCTTCCCGGATGCCGCAGCCGCGCGATTGCCGTCGACCTGGTGGAGCGGCGTCACGTCCTGCGTTGCCGAACTTACCTCACGCAACTCGTTCGCGTCACTCGAAGGCGTCGCCGTCGACGGTACGTCCGGGACGGTGCTTGCGATCGATTCCGGCGGAATGCCGGTGGGCGAGGCACTGATGTACAACGATCCCTGCCCCGATCGCGCCATTGTCGAGCGCATTGGCGCGGAGGCACCTTCGGATAGCCCTGCGCGGGGGGCGACATCCGCGCTCGCGCGCGCCATCCACCTGTCCAGGAGGCCTGGCGTGCACGCGATCGTGCACCAGGCCGACTGGATTTTGATGAACCTTGGCCTTGCCGCTGCGACGAGTGACGAGAACAACGCGCTGAAGACCGGCTACGATCTCGATGCCGAGCGTTGGCCCGACTGGCTGGAAGCGTGCGGGATGGACATCGCCCTGCTGCCTTCGGTCGAAAGGGCCGGCGCGCCGCTGTCGACGGTGACGTCCCGTGGGCTGGCGCTCGGCCTGCCGCCGGAATGCCGCTATCATGCGGGCACGACTGACGGCTGCGCCTCGTTTCTGGCGACGGGTGCTTCGACAATCGGTGACGGTGTCACGGCGCTCGGCTCCACGCTGGTGGTGAAACTGGCCTGCGCACGGCCGATCAACGCGGCGAATTATGGGATCTACTCCCACCGCATCCTCGATTTCTGGCTTGCCGGCGGCGCGTCGAATACAGGCGGCGCAGTCATTCGCAAATTCTTCGATGACGACCAACTGAAATCGATGACACCGAAACTGCAGCCGGACGACCCGACCGGCCTCGTCTACTACCCGCTGGCGACACCAGGCGAACGCTTCCCTGTCAATGATCCCGCCTACCCGCCACGGCTGGAACCTCGCCCGACCGATGATGTCTCTTTCTTCCAGGCAATCCTCGAGGGAATCACCACCATCGAGAAATCGGGCTACGACCGACTGACTGAACTGGGTGGCCCGACGGTCTTGTCCATCCGCACGGTCGGCGGGGGCGCGGCCAATCCGGCCTGGACGCGAATGCGGGAAAATGCGCTCGCGGTTCCCTTCCTTTCGGCGCGTTCCGCCGAAGCATCCGTCGGTACCGCTTCACTTGTTCTTGCCGGAAAGGATCGCTAGCTTTGAGCGCGACACCACACACCACTCTCGTCGCCTTGGCTGCGCGCTATGACGCCTTCTTCATCGATCAGTTCGGCGTGCTGCGTGACGACGAAGGCCCGTACCCCGGCGCCAACGCAGCATTACGTCATCTGAAGGCGCTCGGCAAAACCGTTGTCATCGTTTCAAATTCCGGCCGCAGTGGCGAATACAACGGCGATCGCCTGGTCAAACTCGGATTTGACCAGGCGGGTTTCGACCACTTTCTGACCTCCGGCGACGCTGCCCATAACATTCTCGCTCGTGAGACCGGCAGGAAAGCCGGCGTCACGCGATGCCTGACGATTTCGAGCGGGGGCGATCGCAATCTTGCTGAACGCCTCGGCTTTGAAAGCATCGAAGACGCAACGCGCGCCGATATCGTGATCATCTCGGGAAGCGAAACGGAGAGGACTCCGCTTGCAGCCTATCGTCATCAACTGAGGCCTGCAGCGGAACGCGGGGTGCCTTGTTACTGCACCAATCCCGACCGGCACAAGCTGGTAAAGGACGGTAGCACGGCGCCAGGCGCCGGCAGCATCGCACTTGCATACGAGGAACTCGGTGGTCCGGTTCGTTGGTTCGGCAAACCCTATCCCGCAATATACCAACAGGCCCAATCCTTAGTTCCCAACATCGCCGCTGATCGCATTATCTGCATCGGAGACAGCATCGAACACGATATTGCAGGCGCCGGCGGCGCGGGCCTAGCTTCCTGCCTTGTTCGAACGGGCATACTTGCGGGCGGCTCCGAAAGGGATCTCGCTGTGATCTCCGAAACGCATGGCGCGCGTCCCGATTTTCTGATGGAACGCTTCACGGTCTAAGTGACTCAATGCGCTCGGGATCAGAGTGGTGGGAGCCCTTTGGCGCGAATGCTGGAGGCAAACTGTGACATTGCGTCGCTTTCAGTTTCATCAACGATATCCGAGAGCCGGTCTACATTCGATTCTTACC
>JAPSJG010000066.1 GCA_031178305.1 Sinorhizobium sp. | reverse complement strand
CCCCACGCATCAACACCGTTTCCCAACAAAACGGGACGCCCCTCCCCCCAAAGGCCCGGATTGTGAGTAAAATAGGGCTGGTCCTCGATTATCCCGCGCGCATCCGCTTCAAAACATACCGCTGTTACAGGGGCGACACAAATCACATCCGGCGACCGGAGCCCGCATCGGGGCGATGAACGAAACCCCGCACGAGCCGGGATAAGTCAGCCGCCGTTCGCAACCGCCGTTTGCCGGTAGCGCTGGACGGCAACCGCAATCAGGCCCGACACCTTCTTGCGCCATTCCGGATCGAGCAGCAGCTTCTCGTCCTCCTTGTTGGAGAGGAAGCCGAGTTCGAGCAGCACCGAGGGTACGTCGGGTGCCTGCAGGACTCGGAATCCGGCGTAACGGTGGGGATTGTTGATCAGATTGATCTGCCCTTCGAAGGAAGAAACGACGCTGCGGGCCAGATTGATCGAGAAGGTCTGGGTTTCCCGCCGCGTCAGGTCGATCAGGATATCCGCGACCTCCGGCTGTTCGCTTTCAGGCGGCATGCCCGCGATCTCGTCGGAGAGGTTTTCCCGCTCCGCCAGCTCGGCCGCGAGGTGGTCGGACGCCTTGTCGGAAATGGTATAGACGGTGGCGCCGCGAATATCCTTCTGCTTCAACGTGTCGGCGTGGACGGAAATGAACAGATTGGCGTTTCTCTGCCGCGCGATCTGCACGCGCTGCGGCAAGGAAAGAAACTCGTCGCGCTCCCGCGTTAGAAAGGCATCGACGCCGGTCTCGCGGTTGAGCATCTCCACCAGATCCCGCGCAAAGTCGAGAGTGACGTGCTTTTCCTCGATCCTGGTGACGCTGCCGATCGCGCCCGTGTCGATGCCGCCGTGCCCCGGATCCACTGCTATGATGAAGGCCCCGGCCGTGTTTGCCGGCGCGACCGGCCGATCGGACTTGGTGGCGCGGACGGTGCCCGTCCATTTCTGCTCGCGCAGCAGTTTTTCGAAGCGCGCCCCATCGATCCGTTCGGCATCGAGCACGAGGCGGAAGCCCTTGCCGTCCTCCTCCGGCATCACCTCGACATGGGTTATCTCCGTCGGCCCCTTGGCGGAGAGAACGAGCCTTGAGGCCCCTGCCCCCATCCCGCCATAGCGGATCTCATGGAAGAGACCTCTCGGCTCGAGGCTTTCCGGTTTCAGCCCGAAGGATGTCTCCGGCAAGTCTACGATGACCCGAACCGGATTGGCGACATAATGAATCGAGTAATCAGGCTCCCGGTCGAAGGAGATGACGAGCCGAGTGCGCGCGTCGTCGCCGGCAATTCGCGCGCCGAAAGCGAGCAGCGGCGGTGCCCCGTCGGCGCCCAGGCCCATCGACGGCAGCATGAAGGCCAACGTCGCGATCAGTACGGCGAAGGAGTGTATGGCGCGATGTAAAGGTCCCGTCGCAAACAAGGAGCGCAGCACTGTTGCCGTAAGCCTCACCTCAACTCCCCCATGCATACTTTCCGAATCCCGAAGCGCCGCGCTCCTGCGGCGACAGTCGTGCCAGCCCTATCGCTACCCAACCAATGCCTCTCCATGGTTAACCAAAGCTTGACGCGGGGGGAAGGGAGGCGACGAATCGATGAGGTTTCGCGCTCTTTCACCGCCCGTCCCGCCCGCGTTTTCACCCCGTCAAGCGAATCGATCAATATTGTGGCGGCACCGGCTTTTCCCTTGCCAATGTGACATAGAAAACATAAAAGCGTCACAAGGAGAAAGTGTTGACGGGATAGAATCGTCGGCCGGGCAGCCGGAGCTTTCCCGAGCTTGGCGCCAGGAGTGATCGAGCCGGACAGCCGGTTGCAACCGTATCGTGCTTCCGCGGCCGCAGGTATTCATCCGCCGTCGCTGCATTTTCTCCTTCGTAAACTGGATCGCAAATTTCCGGCGGTGGCCGGGATTCTTGATGGTGATTTTCACCGAGATGCCCGCAAGCGGGCGTATTCATCGGGCCTCCCTTCGGGGCCCAGGACATTGGCATTCTTGTTTGGTCTTTGATGTGAGTCAGCAGTATCGGTCAGAAGTAGAGAGGCCCCGGGACGTGACCGTTCCGGCTGCCGTCTGGCTGCTGCACCATCGCTTGCGCCAAACAGGACCTATCACATCCGGCGCAGCTTCCGACGTTCTCGACAGGCTTCCCTCAGAAGCGATTCTGTCTGCCGTCCGCCTGCGCCGAGGAGCACAGCTTAGATGGCAGAGAAAATGCTTATCGATGCGTCCCACTCAGAGGAGACGCGCGTCGTTGTCGTTCGCGGGAACCGCATAGAAGAATTCGATTTCGAATCGGAGCACAAGAAGCAGATCCGCGGCAATATCTACCTGGCGAAGGTCACACGGGTGGAGCCTTCGCTCCAGGCCGCCTTCGTCGATTACGGCGGCAACCGTCATGGCTTTCTGGCCTTTGCCGAAATCCACCCCGACTACTACCAGATTCCGCTTGCCGATCGTCAGGCGCTCCTGAAGGCGGAAGCCGAGGAGGCTCGCAGGGACGAAGAGAGTGATCCGGTCGAAGCGGTAGCCGAGCAGCAGACCGCTGCCGAATCGGTCACCGAGACGGAAACGGCAGAATCGGCAGAGGAGATCGCCGAGGCAGCCGCTGAAAAGCCGAAGGGGAAGGCGAAGGCGAAGGCAAAGCCGAAGCGCACCCGCCGCACGAAACCGAAGTCGAGCGAGGAGGCTGCCGAGGTGGCAGCCGGTTCCGAGGACGCCGGCGAAGTCGGCGGCGGCGAAATGGCCGCCATGGTCGACACCGATACGATCTCCGAGGAGGTCGACACGCGCCGCCGCGGCGACGAGGACGACGACGACAACCATGACGGCGAGAACGAAGTCATCGAGTCGGTCGGTGCCGAAGACGCGATGGAAGAGGTTCCGGATCGCCAGATCCGCAAGCCGCGCAAGCAATATCGCATCCAGGAAGTCATCAAGCGCCGTCAGATTCTCCTGGTTCAGGTCGCCAAGGAAGAGCGCGGCAACAAGGGCGCGGCGCTGACGACCTATCTTTCGCTCGCCGGCCGCTACTCGGTGCTGATGCCGAACACCGCCCGCGGCGGCGGCATCTCCCGCAAGATCACCAACCTGCAGGACCGCAAGCGGCTAAAGGAAATCGCCCGCGGCCTCGATGTGCCGCAGGGCATGGGCGTGATCCTGCGCACGGCCGGTGCGAACCGCACCAAGGTCGAAATCAAGCGCGATTTCGAATATCTGATGCGGCTTTGGGAAAACGTCCGGACGCTGACCCTGAACTCGACCGCGCCGTGCCTCGTCTACGAGGAAGGCAGCCTGATCAAGCGCTCGATCCGCGACCTCTATAACAAGGACATCAGCGAGATCGTCGTTTCCGGCGAGGAAGGCTACCGTGAAGCCAAGAGCTTCATGAAGATGCTGATGCCGAGCCACGCGAAAGTCGTGCAGCCTTACCGCGATGTGCACCCGATCTTCTCGCGCTCCGGCATCGAAGCGCAGCTCGATCGCATCCTGCAGCCGCAGGTGACGCTGAAGTCCGGCGGCTACATCATCATCAACCAGACGGAAGCGCTCGTCTCGATCGACGTGAACTCCGGCCGTTCGACGCGCGAGCACTCGATCGAGGATACGGCGCTTCAGACCAACCTCGAGGCGGCAGAGGAAGTGGCGCGGCAGTTGCGCCTGCGCGACCTCGCCGGCCTGATCGTCATCGATTTCATCGACATGGAGGAAAAGCGGAACAACCGCGCCGTCGAGAAGAAGCTCAAGGACTGCCTGAAGAACGACCGTGCCCGCATCCAGGTCGGCCGCATCTCGCATTTCGGCCTGCTTGAAATGTCGCGCCAGCGCATCCGTGCCTCGGTGCTCGAAAGCACGATGCAGACCTGCCCGCATTGCAATGGGACTGGTCATATTCGTTCCCAATCATCCGTCGCACTGCACGTCCTGCGCGGCATCGAGGAATTTCTGCTCAAGAGCACCACGCATGACATCAGCGTGCGGACGGTCCCGGAAATTGCGCTCTACCTGCTCAACCACAAGCGGAGCACGATCACGGATTACGAGCAGCGGTTCGGCGTTTCGATCATCGTCGAAGCGGATGCCCATGTTGGCGCCCAGCACTTCGCGATAGACCGCGGCGAGCCGGTGGAAAATCCGGTCAAGATCGAGCAGCTCCTGCATTTCGAACCGGAACCGGAAGAAGACGAGATCGAGCTCGAAGAAGATCTGGACGAAGAGGAAGCCGAAGAGGCTGCCGATCGGCCGGAGCAGCCGAAGGCGCAAGCCTCCGACGATCAGGGCGGGCGCAAACGCAAGCGTCGCCGCCGCCGGCGCGGCAAGGGTGCTGGTCAGGCTGCCGAGACAGTTTCGGTAGAAGGGGGAGAAGCAGCCGCTGCGGCCGACGAATCCAACGGCGTTGAGGAAGAAGAAGCCGAAGATGAGGCCGACCTTCAGGACGCCGAAGCCGTGGCGCTCGATGGCGACCAGAAGCGCAAACGTCGCCGCCGCGGCAAGCGCGGTGGCCGCCGCAGCCGGACGGAAGAGGCAGAGGCCCTTGCCGAAGAAGCAGCCGAGATCAATGCCGGGGAGGAAGAGGCAGAGGAATCCGTAGAGGCCGCGGACGTCGACGTTGCTGCGACTGCGGCCGTTGAGGGAACGGCCGGCGATTCCGCGACAGCCGCCGAGGCTTCATCGGAGGAATCAAAACCGGCAAAGCCGAAGCGTGGCCGCAAGAAGACGGCAAAAGCCGAGATCGCGGCAGAGAACGCCGATGTGACGGCCGAACAGGCGGTCGAATCGCGGCCGGATGAAGAGGCCCCCGCTCCGTCAGCCGTCGAAGAAGCGGCAGCCGACCTCGAGGGCGCAAAGCCCGCACGGGCAAATCGCGACCTCGCAGCGATCGCCTCCGAACCGGTGGTCACCTCCAACAAGCCCGAGGGCAGCGACGACGAGACCGCCAAGCCAAAGAAGGGCGGCTGGTGGCAGCGCCGCGGCTTCTTCTGAGAAAGTCAAGCTGCTGAAAATTGGAAAGCCCGGGGCGCCCGCTCCGGGCTTTTTTGATTTGCATTGTAGCCAGCCAGCGAATTCTTTGGCGTCGCTTCGGCTGCATCTCCCGCCGCACCCCTTCTGCCTGCCGGCAGAGGGGTATCAGCACCCGCTTCCCTGATTCTCGCCACTGGCGGAGAAGGACATACCGACCGCGCTCCTCGCCAACGACGATGCTACGCCAGCCAGCGCGCAATGCGGTCCATAGCTTCTGCCATCTCTGCTGCGGAGCCCGCATAGGAGAAGCGCATGGTGCGGCGCCCCTCCACCGGATCGAAATCGTGGCCGGGTGTTGCTGCGACATCGATCTCGGCCAGCATGCGACGCGCGAAGGCCATGCTGTCGTTGGTGAAGCGGCTGACGTCCACATAGGCGTAGAAGGCGCCGTCCATCGGCGAGGCGATCGAGAGACCGATCTCGGGCAGGCGCTTCAGCAGCAGGTCTCTATTGACGGCATAGGCACGCTTGTAACCATCCAGTTCCTCCTGCGCGCCGAACGCGGCTTCGGCGGCGATCTGCGAAAGTTCCGGCGGGGAAATGTAGAGGCTTTGGGCGATACGCTCGAAAGCGCGCACCTGGGCTTCGGGCAAGACCATCCAGCCAATGCGCCAGCCTGTCATGCAGTAATATTTCGAAAAGGAATTGATCACGACCACGTCGTCGGTGACCTCGAGCGCGGTCGCCTCCTCGCCGGCAAAGGTCAGGCCGTGGTAGATCTCGTCGGAGATGAAGGCAATCGACTGCGCCCGGCAATAGTCCGCCAGCGCCTTCAACCGCGCCTTGTCCGTCACCGTTCCGGTCGGGTTGGCGGGGCTTGCGAGAAGCACGCCGCGTAATGGTCTGCCGGCTTCTGCGGCCGCCCGCTCCAGGCTTTCGGGAGTCAGTGTGAAACCGGTCTCGGCATTCGCTTCGATCTCGACCACCCTCAGGCCGAGCGCCGCCATGATATTGCGGTAAGCGGGGTACCCGGGACGAGCAATCGCAACACAATCGCCCGGATCGAAGAGCGCCAGGAAAGCGAGATTGAAGCCCGCCGACGAACCGGTCGTGACCGCGATGCACTGCGGATCGACCACAAGGCCATGCCGGCTTCGGTAATGTCCGGCAATCGCCTGCTTCAGCGAGCGCGTCCCGAGCGCGTCCGTATAGCCGAGTCGGCCATGCTCGAGCGCCCGCCGCGCCGCCTCGAGTGCAGCTTTCGGTGCAGGATGCACCGGTTGGCCGACCGCCATCGAGATGACCGGGTGGCCGGCATCGCGCCGCCGCGTGGCTTCCGCCAGGACATCCATGGCGTGGAACGGTTCGACGGCGCTGCGTTTCGACATCTGTGTCAATGGCCGATCCTCACGAGCTCTTGCTGATGCCTGCCCCTTTGCCCGATCGTTTTGCGCTTCACAAGTGTGCGAGTGCCGCAATTCGGCCGATTTTGCCGTTTCGTTTCGCCGCCGCAGACCCTATGCTCCCGTCAAGCTGGCACAGGCCGGGGATTGTCGTTGTCTTTCGATCACGCATCGACGCGACGGGAAGGGACGATGGGCAGCGCAGGGAAGACAATGAGGAAGAGATGACACTCAGGAAGAAGATGATCGCCGCCGGAACGCTGATCGCGCTTGCGGCCGGCACCACCCTGCCCCAGTCCGCAGCGGCACTCGATGCGAAAGAAAGGGAGGAACTCGGCGCCTTCGTCAAGGAATACCTTCTCGCCAACCCGGAGATCCTCTTGGAGGTACAGGAGGCCCTCGCCGCCAAGCAGCGCGCCAAGCAGCAGGAGGCAGCCGCGGCGGCGATCGCCGACAATGAGAAGGCGATCTTCAACTCCGCCCATGACATCACCCTCGGCAATCCCAAGGGCGACGTCACGATCGTCGAATTCTTCGACTACAATTGCGGTTATTGCAAACGCGCGCTCTCCGACATGGATCAGATCCTGGAAAAGGATAAGAATATCCGTTTCGTGCTCAAGGAGTTTCCCATCCTCGGCCCCGATTCTCTGGCCGCACATAAGGTAAGCGCCGCTTTCCGCGCGATCGCCCCGGAAAAATACGGCGATTTCCATCGGGCGCTTTTGAGCGGCGAGGAACGCGCGACGGAGGAAACGGCAATTGCTGTCGCCGCCAAGCTCGGGGTGAGCGAAGAGCAATTGCGGGAGAAGATGGAAGACGATCCGCAGGATGCGGCGGTGCGTGAGGCCTACATGCTCGCCAATGATCTTGGCATCACCGGCACGCCCTCCTACGTGATCGGCAACGAGGCGGTCTTCGGAGCCGTCGGGTCCGACGAGTTGACGACCAAAATTGCCAATATGCGTCAGTGCGGCAAGGCCACCTGCTGACCCGTTCTCACCTGCGACTGTGGACAAATCCCCTCCTTTGCCTGGGGGCTTTCCCTCGCGGAACCGGCAGTCTATAGGTAACCCTCCATTATCGACCGGAATACCTTATGTCCTCGACCATCTTTGTACTGAACGGCCCAAATCTGAACGCCCTCGGCAAACGCGAGCCGGGCATCTACGGCGGCCAGACGCTGGCTGACATCGAGGCCATGTGCAGGGCGGAAGGGCAGGCGTTGGGTTTTGAGGTCGACTTCCGTCAGTCGAACCATGAGGGCGTGCTGGTCGACTGGCTGCACGAGGCCGGCGAAAAGGCCGCCGGCGTGGCAGTCAATCCCGGCGCCTACGGACACACGTCGATCGCGATGCACGATGCCATTCGCGCGATCGATGTCCCCGTCGTGGAACTGCATCTTTCAAACATCCATGCACGCGAAGAATTCCGCCACAAGTCGATGATCGCGCCAGCCGTCAAGGGCGTAATTTGCGGCTTCGGCGCGCATGGTTACATTCTTGCGCTGCATGCGCTAAAGAACCTGACAGACAAGTCGAAATAAGAAGAACACGAGGCTCATATCCATGGCTGACAAGAAACCGGGTATCGATCAGGCGCTGATCCGCGATCTCGCCAATATCCTCAAGGATACCGACCTGACCGAGATCGAAGTCGAACAGGACGACCTGCGCATCCGTGTTTCGCGCAACGGCATGCCGGTCGCGATGTCCATGCCGGCGATGCCCACGTACCATATGCCGCCTGCAGCGCCCGCGCCGGCCGCACCGGCAGCCGCCCTCGAAGGTGGCCATAACGCGCAGAACGCCGTCACCGCTCCGATGGTCGGCACCGCCTATCTCGCCCCGGCTCCTGGCGCCCGACCGTTCATCGAAGTTGGTGCGGCGGTCAAGGAAGGCCAGACGATCCTGATCATCGAAGCGATGAAGACGATGAACCAGATCCCCGCCCCCCGAGCCGGCAAGGTAAAAGAAATTCTTGTGCAGGACGCGGCCCCGGTCGAATACGGCGAACCCCTGATCGTGATCGAATAGGGCGCGGCGGATGATCTCGAAAATCCTCATTGCCAATCGAGGCGAAATCGCCCTGCGCGTGCTGCGGGCCTGCAAGGAACTCGGCATCGCCACCGTTGCCGTGCACTCAACCGCCGACAGTGATGCCATGCACGTCCGGCTCGCGGACGAAAGCGTTTGCATCGGCCCGCCTCCTTCGCGCGAAAGTTATCTGAACATCCACCAGATCGTGGCCGCCTGCGAAATCACCGGGGCCGATGCGGTGCATCCGGGATACGGCTTCCTCTCGGAAAACGCCAAGTTCGCCGACATCCTCGATGCGCACGGCATTACCTTCATCGGGCCGACGGCGGAGCATATCCGCCTCATGGGCGACAAGATCACCGCCAAAAAGACGGCGGAAGAGCTCGGCATCCCCGTCGTTCCGGGCTCCCACGGGGAGGTCAAGCCCGAGGATGCGCTCAGGGTCGCCCGCAAGATCGGCTTCCCGGTCCTCATCAAGGCGACAGCCGGCGGCGGCGGCCGCGGCATGAAGGTCGCCAGGACCGAGGCGGATCTCGAACACGCGGTCGCGACGGCGCGCACGGAAGCGGCGGCTGCCTTCGGCAACGATGCGGTCTATATGGAGAAGTTCCTCACCAAACCGCGTCACATCGAGATCCAGGTGGTCGGCGATGGCGAAGGCAACGCGATCCACCTCGGTGAACGCGACTGCTCGCTCCAGCGCCGTCACCAGAAGGTCTGGGAAGAGGCCAATTCTCCGGCGCTGAACGTCGATCAGCGCATGAAGATCGGCCAGGTCTGCGCCGACGCGATGAAAAAGTTGAAGTATCGCGGCGCCGGCACGATCGAGTTCCTCTACGAGAACGGCGAATTCTACTTCATCGAGATGAACACGCGCCTGCAGGTGGAGCATCCGATTACCGAAGCGATCACCGGCATCGACCTCGTGCACGAGCAGATTCGCGTCGCTTCTGGCGCCGGTCTTTCGACCAAGCAGGAAGACATCGTCTTCTCCGGCCACGCCATCGAATGCCGCATCAATGCCGAGGATCCGCGCACCTTCGTCCCCTCCCCGGGCACGATCACCCATTTCCATGCGCCGGGCGGCCTCGGCGTGCGCGTCGACAGCGGCGCCTATCAGGGCTACCGAATTCCGCCCTACTACGACAGCCTGATTGGCAAGCTGATCGTGCACGGCCGCACACGGGTCGAATGCATGATGCGCTTGCGCCGCGTGCTTGACGAATTTGTCATCGACGGCATCAAGACGACCTTGCCGCTGTTCCAGGAATTGATCAACAATCAGGATATCGCCAACGGCGATTATGACATCCACTGGCTCGAGCATCATCTGGCCGCAACATCGGCATAGGGTACGGCATTGAAGGGGTCGCGCAGCAGAGAACCGGAAATAACCCCGGAGATGTTGTTGCGCGCCTATTCCATCGGTCTGTTCCCGATGGCCGATTCCGCCAACGATCCGGAACTTTTCTGGGTTGAGCCTGAAATCCGCGGCGTCATACCACTGGACCGTTTTCACGTTTCGCGCAGCCTTGCCAAGACGATGCGCAAGCGCCCCTTCGATATTCGCTACGATACCGCATTCGAAGCGGTCATCGAGGGGTGCGCGCGGCCGGCGCCAGGCAGGCCGACCACCTGGATCAACCACAAGATCCGCGCGCTCTATGCCGCGTTATACAGGATGGGCTATGCCCATAGCGTCGAGGCTTGGGAAAGCGACAGGCTCGTCGGCGGCCTCTACGGCGTCTCGCTCGGCGCCGCCTTCTTTGGCGAGAGCATGTTCTCGCTGCGACGGGATGCCTCAAAGATCTGCCTCGTCCACCTCGTCGAACGGCTACGCGCCAGAGGCTTCCAGCTTCTCGATACGCAATTTACCACCGAGCACCTGAAAGCCTTCGGCGCGATCGACGTGCCGAAAGCGGAATACGACCTTCTGCTCGCCAAGGCGATCGCTTCACCAAATCTGAATTTTTAGGGAAGAATGCGGAAGGAAGTGCGGGGTTTGTCCGCATGCCAACCCCCCAATCGGCCTGCCGGCCACCTTCTCCCCGCAAGCGGGGCGAAGGAGCCGCGCGGCAAAGAGGGGCAATTCGCTACCCTTGCGCGTTCATTGTTTCGCTGCGGTGTCCGGTGGCGGCACTTCGGACGTCGCCTTGCAGGATTGCAGCCAGACGTCATAGACGGGGTGCTCCACCGCATTGAGGCCGGGACTATCGGCGAACATCCAGCCGGTGAAGATGCGCCGGATCTTGCGGTCGAGGGTGATCTCGTCGACCTCGACGAAAGTGGTCGTCTTCGGCGCCTCGGTTTCGTCTCGGCTGTAGCAGACGCGGGGCGTCACCTGAAGCGCCCCGAACTGCACCGTCTCGCCGATATAGACGTCGAAGGTGGTGATGCGGCCGGTAATCTTGTCGATACCGGAAAAGACGGCGACGACGTTGGCGAGGCGCGTCGCGCTTGCCGGGCCGGTCGTGGAAATCAGCGGCAAAGCCAGGACCAATCCGAGTCCTGCCGGCCAAGCTAAACGACCGATCCAACCGCGCAGCCAGAACTCTGCCATTCCGCCAATCCCTGCGTGCTTGCTGTTATCCTGATACCAAGCGCTAGACATGAATTGTGGCTGCGCCGTGGTCGGCTCTCGAAGCTGAGAGCGATGCGGTCAAGGCTGCCGCGATTAAGAACGCGGCGTCCAGGCGTCGTAGTCGCCGGTCACGCGCGGACGCTCGCCGGCGCGGGCAAGAGAACCCCTCGGCCGGTAGGCCTGGGGAGTGCCGGTCAGATTCGGACGATGCGGCTTCTGCCACTCGCGCGACACGTAATTTTCGTCAGCAGGAGAAATATCGGTGCGATGGTGCATCCAGCCATGCCAGCCGGGCGGGATAGCAGAGGCTTCGGCAGGACCGTTGTAGATGACCCAACGGCGCGTGCGGCCCTCGGAGTCCTTGCCGCCCTGGTAATAGACATTGCCGAACTCGTCTTCCCCGACGCGCTGTCCATGGCGCCAGGTGTGAAAGCGCGTACCGATCGTCTGTCCGTTCCACCAGGTGAAAATCTGCAGCAGGAGCTTCATAGGCATCGTCCTTTACCGGCCGATTGGACACAGCCGGACATCAACATCTCGCCACCGCTTATGCCGTGCCACTCCCGCCTTGTCCAGTGATTCCGCGCCTTCGGCGGCCATTTCACCTGCACCCTTGAAACCAGAATGGCTGCGCTCCAAAAGCTTCTTACCCGAGCCCTCTCCCGGCACGCGGACGGGTTTTGGGGATAACACCGCGGCCCGCAAACAACTCAGGAAAGGCGCTTCTCAAGCACAAGCGCCGGTATGCCGGATTGGTCGCCGCCGCAATGGGCCGTGCTTGCGACTTCTGAAAAACCATGTGCCCTGTAGAAGGCAAGCGCATGCCGGTTCTGCGGCTCCACTTCGACACGCATGCGCTGGGCATCGGGGAAGCAGGTTTCGAGCTCGGCGAACATATCGCGGCCGACGCCCTTGCGCTGATA
>JAPSJG010000065.1 GCA_031178305.1 Sinorhizobium sp. | reverse complement strand
GTCAAGATGGCCTTCGACGGCAATAACCGGATCACCGCACTCAAGGTCGACACCATCGCCAATCTCGGCGCCTACATGTCGCTTTTCTCGTCGGTGGTGCCCACCTATCTCTATGCGACGCTGCTTTCCGGTCAGTACGATATTCCGGCGATCCACGCCAATGTCCGCACCGTCTATACCAACACGGCGCCCGTCGACGCCTATCGCGGCGCCGGGCGGCCGGAGGCGACCTACTTGCTGGAGCGGACGATGGAGACGGCGGCGCGCGAGCTCGGCATTTCACCGGCCGAGCTCCGGCACATCAACTTCATCCGCTCCTTCCCGCACCAGACGCCCGTCATCATGAATTACGACGCTGGCGACTATGAAGCCTCGCTCAATGCGGCGATGGCGGCCGCCGACTGGGACGGCTTTGCTCTACGCAAGGCCGAGGCCGAGCAGCGGGGCATGAGACGCGGAATCGGCATGAGCTGCTATATCGAAGCCTGCGGGCTTGCGCCTTCGGCGGCGGTCGGTTCGCTCGGCGCCGGGGTGGGGCTTTGGGAATCGGCCGAGGTCCGGGTCAATGCGGTCGGCACGATCGAGGTGATGACCGGCTCGCACAGCCACGGCCAGGGACACGAGACGACCTTTGCCCAGCTCGTCGCCGACCGGCTCGGCGTGCCGATCGACAGCGTCAACATCGTGCACGGCGATACCGACAAGGTGCAGATGGGCATGGGCACCTATGGCTCGCGCTCGGGGGCGGTCGGAATGTCGGCAATCGTCAAGGCGCTCGACAAGGTCGAGGCCAAGGCGAAAAAGATCGCGGCGCACCTGATGGAGGCCGACGAGAATGACATCGTCGTCGAGGACGGTGCGTTGAAGGTCGCGGGCACGGACAGGTCGGTCGCGTGGTCGCAGGTGGCGCTTGCCGCCTATACGGCCCACAATCTGCCGGCTGGCATGGAGCCGGGGCTGAAAGAGGGGGCTTTCTATGACCCCGCCAATTTCACCTTCCCGGCCGGGTGCTATATCTGCGAAGTGGAGGTCGATCCGGAAACCGGCCAGACGAAGATCGTGCAGTTCGTCGCGGCGGACGATTTCGGCAATATCATCAATCCGATGATCGTCGAGGGGCAGGTGCATGGCGGGCTTGCGCAGGGCATCGGCCAGGCACTGCTCGAGGGCGTGCACTATGATGACAGCGGACAGCTATTGACGGCGAGCTACATGGATTACGCCATGCCGCGGGCCGATGACTTGCCGTCCTTCAAGGTCTCGACGTCGAACACGCCCTGCCCGAACAATCCCCTCGGCATTAAAGGATGCGGCGAGGCCGGAGCGATCGGCTCGCCGCCGGCGCTGATAAACGCGATCACCGATGCGATCGGAAACAATACGCTCACCATGCCTGCGACGCCGCAAAAGGTCTGGGCCGCGGCGAACGCCGCCATTTGACGGGAGGACGTGTCATGTATCAGACGAACTATCACCGGGCCTCCTCGGTACAGGAGGCGGCTGAGATGATGAGCGATGCAGCCGAAGGCAAGTATCTTGCCGGCGGCATGACGCTCATTCCCACGATGAAGCAGCGGCTTGCTGCGCCCAGTGACCTCGTCGACCTCCGCCATATAGCCGAGATGAAGGGGATTGCGGTCGACGGCCGTTCGGTCAGGATCGGTGCGGCCACGACCCACGAAGAGGTCGCCGCCGCGGCGGCAATCCGGGCCGTCTGTCGGGCGCTTTGCGAGCTCGCCAGCCAAATCGGCGATCCGCATGTGCGCCATATGGGCACGATAGGCGGCTCGATTGCCAACAATGATCCGGCTGCCGATTATCCTGCAGCGATGCTGGCGCTCGACGCGAAGATCGTCACCGACAGGCGCGAGATCCAGGCGGACGACTTCTTCATGGGGTTGTTCGAGACGGCTCTGGAGGAGGGGGAGATCATCACCGCCGTGCGGTTCGAGGCGCCCGCGAGAGCATCTTATCAGAAGTTCCGGAATCCGGCCTCGCGCTATGCCATGACCGGCGTCTTCGTCGTTCGCCGCGACAATGGCGAGGTGCGCCTTGCCGTGACGGGAGCGGGTTCCAACGGGGTCTTCCGCCATCAGGCCCTCGAGGCCGCGCTTGCCGCCAATTGGTCGCCGGATGCGGTTTCGAATGTGGTGGTGGATTCCTCGGACTTGCTTTTTGATCTGCACGCAAGTGCGGCTTACCGCGCCAACCTCGTCAAAGTATTGGCGAAACGCGCCGTGGCGGCGGCTTGACGGGCTACTTAGGTATTGGAAAAGGGCGGCAACAGCCGTCCTTTTTCGTAATTGCTTGACTTCGATCAAAGTTGAGGGAATTGAGTTGCTTTAGCTGTTTTGGAATAGTTCGAAAGTAAGAGGCCTTTTGCCGCAGGCGGCGGGGCCTTTCCGGGGTTGACCCTCTGGCCGCTTTGAAGGAACAAATGCGGGCAAGGCACTGGAGATGATGATGGATTTCGAGAGTTTCTTCAAAGGCGAGTTGGACGGGCTGCATCAGGAAGGCCGCTACCGCGTCTTCGCCGATCTCGCCCGCCACCGCGGCGACTTCCCGCGGGCGACGCGCTACACGGCCGACGGCACCCAGGAAGTGACCGTCTGGTGCTCGAACGATTATCTCGGCATGGGTCAATCTCCGATCGTCACCGATGCGATGAAGCAGGCGATCGACGAATGCGGCGCCGGCGCTGGGGGCACCCGCAATATTTCCGGCACCAACCACTATCACGTCCTGCTCGAGCGCGAGCTTGCCGATCTGCACGGCAAGGAAGCCGCGCTGCTCTTCACCTCCGGATACGTGTCGAACTGGGCCGCGCTTGGAACGCTCTGTTCCAGGATTCCCGGTATCATCTGCTTCTCGGATGCCGGGAATCACGCTTCGATGATCGAGGGCATCCGCCATTCGAAATGCGAGCGCGTCATCTTCAAGCACAATTCGATCCCCGATCTGGAAGCGAAACTTGCGGCGGCCGACCCGCGTGCGCCAAAAATCATCGCGTTTGAATCGGTCTATTCGATGGACGGCGATATCGCCCCGATCAAGGAAATCTGCGATCTCGCAGATAAATACGGGGCGATGACCTATCTCGACGAGGTGCATGCGGTCGGCATGTACGGCGCGCGCGGCGGCGGCATTGCCGAGCGCGAGGGCCTCATGCACCGGCTGACGGTGATCGAGGGCACGCTCGGGAAGGCCTTCGGCGTCATGGGCGGCTACATCACCGGATCGGCAGCGCTCTGCGATTTCATCCGCTCCTTCGCCTCCGGCTTCATCTTCACCACCGCACTGCCGCCGGCGCTCGCCGCCGGAGCGCTCGCGTCGATTCGGCATCTGAAGACAAGTCAGATCGAGCGCTTCGCCCATCAGGAGCGTGTCCGCCGGCTGCGATCGCTGCTCGACCAGCGCGGCATTCCGCACATGGTGAATCCGAGCCATATCGTGCCGGTCATCGTTGGCGACGCCGCCAAGTGCAAATGGATCTCGGACCTGCTGCTCGACAATTTCGGCGTCTATGTGCAGCCGATCAATTATCCGACGGTGCCGAAGAAAACCGAGCGCCTGCGCATTACGCCGACGCCGCTGCACTCAGACGCCGATATCGACCATCTGGTCGGCGCGCTGCATTCGCTCTGGTCGCGCTGTGCACTGGCAAGGGCTGTGGCGTAAGTCTCCACGAACAGAATATCCTGGTCTAGGGGAGAAAATATGCCCCTCACCCAGCCCTTTCCCCGCTCGCGGGGAAAGGGCTATTGGGAGTGCGCCGCGAGTCTCCTTCGCCCCGCCCGCGGGGAGAAGGTGCCCGGCAGGGCGGATGAAGGGGCAGATCGAGCCGAAAGCAGGTGCTACTTAATCAACCCGGCGGCCGTCTGCCGGGCTTTTTCATCCGCCGCGAAGACATCTTCCATGGTGATGGCAGCAGGCAGATCGGCGAGCTGATCCATCACCTTTTCGACGATCTCGGCCATCGCGAGAAAGCCGATCCGCCCCTTGATGAAGGCCGCGAGCGCGGTCTCCTTCGAGCCGTTCAGCACCGCGCCCTGGACGCCTCCCGCCTCCATTGCCCGCCGTGCCAGGCGCAGAGCCGGGAAGCGGGTCTCGTCCGGCGCCTCGAAGTCGAGCCGCGCCAGCTTGGCGAAATCCAGCCGCTCCACCGGAAGATCGCAGCGCTTCGGATAGGAAAGCGCATAGCCGATCGCTGTTCGCATGTCGGGGCAGCCGAGCTGCGCAAGCACCGATCCGTCGGTGTAGCCGACCATCGAATGGATTACCGATTGGGGATGGACGATCACCTCGATCTGGTCCGGGCGAAGGCCGAAGAGGTGGCGCGCCTCGATCATCTCCAGCGCCTTGTTGAACATCGAGGCGCTGTCGATGGAGATCTTCAGCCCCATCGACCAGTTGGGATGGGCGCGGGCGATTTCGGCTGTGACATGCCGCATCTCTTCCAGTGATTTCGTGCGGAACGGGCCGCCGGAGGCCGTGAGCACGATGCGTTCGACCGCGTGGCGCTGGTCATTCTCCAGGACCTGGAAGATCGCATTGTGCTCGCTGTCGACGGGCAGCAGGCGGCCGCCGCCGTTCCTCACCGCTTCGAGAAAAAGACTGCCGGCGGAGACGAGGCATTCCTTGTTGGCAAGCGCGATGTCGGCGCCGCGTCGGGCGGCCGCGAGCGTTGGGGCGAGCCCCGCATTGCCGACGATCGCCGCCATCACCCAGCCGGCATCGCACTCGGCCGCCTCGATCAGCCCGCTGCGTCCGGCGGCGACTTCGATTCCGCTTCCCGCAAGCGCTTCCTTGAGCTCGCCATAGCGATGTTCGTCGGCGGTGACGGCGAGCTCCGCGCCCACCTGCCGCGCCTGTTCGGCAAGCAAGGGTATGTTGCCGTTTCCGGTCAGCGCTGCGATTTCGAACCGGTCGCGGCCACCGAGCCGCTCGACGACGTCGAGCGTATTGGTGCCGATAGATCCGGTGGAGCCCAGTACAGCGAGGCGGCGCTTGTCACCGGATGCCATTGCCAAATCCCGTATTCTTCTCGTTTGTATGCTACTACAGCGCCGCGCGTCTTATCAGACGCGCAAAGGTTCGCTGTAGCCCTTTCAATCGCTGCATGTCTTTGTCCTTAGATCGAGGTCGACCCAAGGAGACATGCAGTAGGCTCTACAGCCGAAATCCTTCGGCAACAAGGGCGGAAGCGGCGCGGCTTCTATATCCGCCGCGGCTGGGGTAAGAATCCGTGTGCGGCGGTGCCGACCCCAAAGGAGGAGTAACGATGCTCAAAGCCTTGTTCGCCGCTTCCTGCGCCTGCATTCTGGTCGAGCTCGGCTCCATGAACACGATTGCAGCCGAGAGCGTGCCGCCGGACCTCGTCGGCTCCTGGCGTGCCGAGGACATCGGCGGCGGAGGCGTCATCGACGACTTCGACACCGTGCTCGAAATCCGCGAGGACGGCACCTATGGCGGCATGGCCGGATGCAACAATTTCACCGGAATCTTCAGCCTCTCCGGCCAAACGATCACTTTCGGCCCAATGGCCACGGCGCGCAAGATGTGCGAGCCGGCGATCATGGAGCAGGAGCAGAAGTTCTTCGACGCGCTGCGCGGGCGGCTCAGCTGGAAGGTCGGCGGCGCGATTCTCACGCTGGAAAGCCCGGGCGGCACGCCCCTCATGCGGCTGACCTCCGCTGGTCCGGCTGTCGCGGGTGGCGCCGAAGTCACCCTGCGTATCCCCGGCGCCGGCGCGGTCGACCGGCAAACGCTCCGCTACGATTGCGGCGGCGATGGCGTCGAGGCGGAATACATCAATGCCGGTCCCGTGTCGCTCGTCGCCTTGTCGTTCGGCGGCGACTACATCGTCGCATCCGGCATCATCTCCGGCTCGGGCATGCGCTATGCTGGAGGCCGCTACATCTGGTGGACCGAGGGTGAGGAGGCAAGGCTCTTCGACGTGACGAAGGGGGAAGAGGATCCGGGCGTGGTTTGCGCGAGGAAACAATAGCGCCGGGAGTGTCCTTAAGCCGGGAGTGTCCTTAAATCGAGACAAAGTTATCAAAAAGCCCCAACCTCCCCTGCGGCCGCGTCGGAGGAGCCGCAATCGTGTCGGCGGCCTATGGGAGCTCGATCTCGCCGTCAACCACGTGATTGAGGCCGGTGCCTTCCGCGGTCAGCGTCATGCGCACCTTCAGCCTCTTGTCTCCGATGTGCCCTTCGCGCACCGTCTCCTCGATCTTGCGCTGCGAAGTGACTCCGACTTCCTTCAGGAACTTGCGGATCGACATGTTGAAGGCGTCTTCGCTCATGACGGAACTCCTCTGTGCCAGGAAGGAATTGTAAGGGAAGGCAAGCGGTCAAGGAAGCAGGATGGTGATGCGCGGTGCCTGATCCCGTCTCCTTGCTGGTCAAGAATGGCAAGGGAGGTGCCCATGCTGCCGTCAAGGAAGAGCCAAAAATGGTGATCCCGGCGCGATTCGAACGCGCGACCCCCAGATTAGGAATCTGATGCTCTATCCTGCTGAGCTACGGGACCACTCAGTATAGACCCATACAAAAGCGAGGCTCTTTCGCCAAGTGTTTTTCGCTGGCCTGGCAAATTTGCGGCTCGCTCAAGCCCAGGGACTAGCGTCGCGGACGGAACGGATGCTAAGCAAAGGCCGGCGGTCTTGAGAGAGGCCCTCATCCCGAAGCGACTTCACCCTTAGACCTGATCCGCACATGTTCATCGGAATCGATTGGGGCGGCACCAAAATGGAAATCATCGCGCTCGGTCGCGATGGCGAGACGCGTGCCCGGCACCGCGTGCCGACCCCGGCCACGGGCTATGCCGATTGTATTCGCGCGGTGGTCGATCTCGTTGCCGCCGCCGAACAGATGGCGGGCGAGCGCGGTTCGATCGGCATCGGCATCCCCGGGAGCCCCAATCCGCGCACCGGCATCGTGCGCAATTCCAACGCCGTGTTGATTAATGGCAAGCCGCTCGGGCGTGATCTCGAGGCCGCGCTCGGCCGCCCGGTGCGCCTTGCCAATGACGCCAATTGCCTGGCGGTCTCTGAAGCCGTCGACGGGGCGGGCAGGCAAGCGCGCGTCGTCTTCGGCATCATCGTTGGAACCGGCCATGGCGGCGGGCTTGCGATCGACCGGAAGGTTCATGCCGGCTACCAGGGCATTGCCGCGGAGATCGGTCACTACCCGCTGCCTTGGATGAGAGAAGACGAATATCCGGGACATAGGTGCTGGTGCGGCAAGCTCGGCTGCCTCGACATGTATGCCTGCGGAACAGGCCTCGAGCTGGACTACCGCACGACAACGGGTATCGAACGCCGCGGCCGCGACATCATCGAATTGAAGCGCGCGGGAGATCCGGTCGCGACCGGGGTCTACAAGCGCTTCGTCGATCGTCTCGCCCGCAGCCTGGCCCTGCTGACCAATATCGTCGACCCCGACGTCTTCGTACTCGGCGGCGGCATGTCCAATGTCGACGAGATCTATGGCGAGCTACCGGACTTGATTGTCGAATACATCTTCGGCGACAATTTCGAGACGCCGATCCTGAAGGCCGTGCACGGCGACAGTTCGGGCGTGCGCGGTGCCGCATGGCTCTGGAAGGAGTAGTTCGGGCACGGCGGTAGTGGTCCGCCAGCGGTCCGACAGCATCACGACAAGCGGAGGTATCATGAACATCGACAATGATCTGCGCCGTATCGCGCTCCAGGAACGGGAGCTGCAGTTCGACCGCTTCGATCTCGATGCCGCCTGGCAACTCGGCTTAGTGCTCCGCCGCATGGCGGCCGATCGCAAGCTCGGCGTCGTCATCGACATCACGCTGTTCTCCATGCAGGTTTTCTATGCGGCGCTCGAGGGCGCGACACCGGACAATCCGAACTGGGTGCGGCGCAAGCGCAACACGGTTTTCCGCTTGTTCAGGAGCAGCTACGCCACCGGCCTGAGCTTGCTCAAACAGCAGACGAACCTGCAGGCGAAGCTCGGCATGCCGGACGCCGAATATGCCGCCCACGGCGGCAGCTTCCCCATCGTCGTGAAGGGCACCGGCTGCATCGGCGCCGTCACCGTTTCCGGTTTGCCGCAGCGCGACGACCACAATCTCGTGGTCGAGGCGCTTTCGGAAGTGCTCGGCGCCGATCACGACGCCATCAAGCTCGAGAATTGATAGGGAAGGGCATGGATATCCGTTTGCAGGCGCGGGAACTCGAGCACTGGCTGACCGAAGCGGCCCTGCCGCTCTGGCGGTCCAAGGGCTACGACGCCGTGGGCGGCGGCTTCGTCGAAACGATCGACATGCAGGGCGAGCCGACGCGCGCTAATCGCCGTTCGCGCGTGCAGCCGCGGCAGGTCTATTGCTTCGCCGAGGCAGGGCGCCGCGGCTGGCAAGGAGATTGGCGCACGGCCGTCGGAGGCGGGCTTCATTATTTCGATCGTGTCTATCGGCAGCCGAGCGGTTTCTATGCCGCGCTTGCGGACGCCGACGGACGGATCATCGATTCAGGCTTCGACATCTACAACCAGGCCTTTGCCCTACTTGCCTTTGCCTATCTCGGCCAGGTCCTGCCGGAGCGAAAGGCGGAGATGGTCGAGCGCAGCACCGAGATGCGTCTGAGGCTCGAAGCGCATTGCAAGCATCCGATCGCCGGCTTCGAAGAGGACAACCCGCCGCGCCTGCCGCTCTGTTCCAATCCGCATATGCATCTCTTCGAGGCCTGCCTCGCCAGCGAGGAGGTGGAAGGCTTCGACCGGGTGGCCTGGGGCAATCTCGCCGATGAGATTGCCTTTCTCGCGATGGAGCGCTTCATCGATTTTGGAACGGGCGCGCTGCGCGAGTTCTTCGACCAAGACTGGACGCCCTTTCCCGGCGAAAAAGGGCGGATCGTCGAGCCCGGCCACCATTTCGAATGGGCTTGGCTGCTGCTCCGCTGGGCGGAGCGGCGTGGCAATGCGCAAGCGATCGTCGAGGCGCGGCAGTTATTCGAGATCGGCGAGACGCATGGCACCTGCCCGAAGCGCGACGTCGCGATCATGACGCTGCTTGACGACTTTTCCATCGCCGATCCGGTGGCGCGACTATGGCCGCAGACGGAATGGCTGAAGGCGGCGATCCGCTTCGCGGCCTTGAGTGAGGGCGCGGAGCGCCAGCGCTATCTCGCATCGGGTTCGCGGGCAGCTGCCGCGCTTGAGCGATTCCTCGATACGCCGGTCCGCGGCCTCTGGCGGGACAAGCAGCGGCCGGACGGCAGCTTCGTCGACGAGCCCGCACCGGCGAGCAGTTTCTATCACATCCTCTGCGCGATCTACGAGCTCGGGGACTGCCTCAAGCGGATATGACGCTAGCCGGCGCGTGTTGAATTGTCCCTCAGCCGCCCTGCCGGGCACCTTCTCCCCGCAAGCGGGGCGAAGGGACAAGCGCGCACTCCCAGTCCACCGCTCTTGCCGGAAGAGGGCTAGGTGAGGGGCATGCTCCGCAAAGAAGCCTTGGATTTCGGTCGGCAGTCGCCACATTGAGGGGTCATACAGCCTGCCACCTCCCGGCAGGCTTTTTTATGCCCAATGTCAAATTGTGATCTCCTCGTATGTTGACATAAAGATATCTTTATGTGACTAGTCGATGTCGTTTTCAGAACGGGAGGTTTCCCATGTCCGCCCTGTCCCTCTTTGGTGAGGTCGCCCAGAGGCCCGACGGCTCGGAGATCTTCCGGGCACTGCGCCAAGCGGCAGCCGAGCGCATCCTGATCATGGACGGTGCCATGGGTACCGAGGTCCAGCAGCTCGGTTTCGCCGAAGACCATTTTCGCGGTGAGCGCTTCGGCGGCTGCGCCTGTCATCAGCAAGGCAACAACGATCTTTTGACGCTGACGCAGCCCAAGGCGATCGAGGACATCCACTATCGCTACGCCATTGCCGGTGCCGATATCCTCGAAACCAATACCTTCTCTTCGACCCGAATCGCCCAGGCCGATTACGGCATGGAGGCTATGGCTTATGAACTGAACCGCGACGGCGCCCGTCTGGCGCGGCGGGCGGCAAAGCGCGCCGAGGCGGAGGACGGCAGGCGGCGCTTCGTCGCCGGCGCGATCGGCCCGACGAACCGCACCGCGTCGATCTCGCCGAACGTCAACAATCCAGGCTACCGTGCGGTCACCTTCGACGATCTGAGGCTCGCCTATGCCGAGCAGGTCCGCGGGCTCATCGACGGCGGCGCCGATATCATCCTGATCGAGACGATCTTCGATACGCTGAACGCCAAGGCGGCAATCTTTGCGACTCAGGAGGTCTTCGCGGAAAAGGCCATCCGCCTGCCGGTGATGATCTCCGGCACGATCACTGATCTTTCCGGCCGTACGCTCTCCGGCCAGACGCCCGAGGCGTTCTGGTATTCCGTGCGCCACGCGGAGCCTTTCACCATCGGCCTCAACTGCGCCCTCGGCGCCAATGCCATGCGCGCCCATATCGACGAGCTGTCGGCAGTCGCCGACACGCTTGTCTGCGCCTATCCGAATGCGGGCCTGCCGAACGAATTCGGCCGCTACGACGAGAGCCCCGAGGCGATGGCGGCGCAGATCGAAGGATTCGCGCGCGATGGGCTCGTCAACATAGTCGGCGGCTGCTGCGGCTCGACGCCGGATCACATACGCGCCATCGCCGAGGCCGTCGGCAAATATCCGCCGCGTCCAACACCCGAGATCGAGCGGCGCATGCGGCTTTCCGGCCTCGAGCCCTTCACGCTCACCGACGAGATTCCCTTTGTTAATGTCGGCGAACGCACCAATGTCACCGGCTCCGCGAAGTTCCGTAAGCTGATTACCGCCGGCGATTATGCCGCTGCCCTGGACGTTGCACGCGATCAGGTCGCGAACGGCGCCCAGATCATCGACGTTAATATGGACGAGGGACTGATCGATTCGAAGCAGGCGATGGTCGAGTTCCTGCACCTCGTCGCCTCCGAGCCGGATATCGCTCGCGTGCCCGTGATGATCGATTCCTCCAAATGGGAGGTGATCGAGGCCGGCCTCAAATGCGTGCAGGGCAAGGCGCTGGTGAACTCGATCTCACTTAAAGAGGGCGAGGAGGCTTTCCTGCATCACGCGCGTCTGGTGCGCGCCTATGGCGCGGCTGTGGTGGTGATGGCCTTCGACGAGAAGGGGCAGGCCGACACAAAGGCCCGCAAGGTGGAGATCTGCAGGCGGGCCTACCGGCTGCTGACCGAAGAGGTCGGCCTTCCGCCGGAAGACATCATCTTCGACCCGAACATTTTCGCGGTCGCCACCGGCATCGAGGAGCACAACAACTACGGAGTCGATTTCATCGAGGCGGCGAGCGAAATCATCGCCTCGCTGCCGCATGTGCATGTCTCGGGCGGTGTGTCGAATCTCTCCTTCTCCTTCCGCGGCAACGAACCGGTGCGCGAGGCGATGCACGCGGTGTTCCTCTATCACGCCATCCAGGCGGGCATGGACATGGGCATCGTCAATGCCGGCCAGCTCGCCGTCTACGACGCGATCGATCGGGATTTGCGCGAGGCCTGCGAGGACGTCGTGCTCAATCGCCGCGCCGACGCCACGGAGCGGCTCCTCGAGATTGCGGAACGCTATCGCGGCCAGGGTGGTGCGCAGGGAAGGGAGAAGGATCTCGCCTGGCGGCAATGGCCGGTCGAGAAGCGCCTGGAGCATGCTCTCGTCAACGGCATCACCGAGTTCATCGAAGCGGATACGGAAGAGGCGCGGCTTGCCGCCGAACGCCCGCTTCATGTCATCGAAGGACCGTTGATGGCCGGCATGAACGTCGTCGGCGACCTCTTCGGCTCGGGCAAGATGTTCCTGCCGCAGGTGGTCAAATCGGCGCGGGTGATGAAGCAGGCGGTCGCCGTGCTTCTGCCCTATATGGAAGCGGAAAAGCTTGCCATTGGCGG
>JAPSJG010000064.1 GCA_031178305.1 Sinorhizobium sp. | reverse complement strand
AGTACACCAATGCGGAAATCATGTTCCCGAATTTCGCCCGTGTCGAAAAGGTGACGGAAGACGGAAAGGAAAAGGACAAGGTCGTCCTTGGTGAGTACAGCAGGGAACTGGTCGACATCGAGATGGCGGCGCATGGCGGCACTGTCATCGAGATTCGCAAGGTCGACGGCACGTGGCAGCCGGTTCTCGACGGCAAGTACAATCGCCGCATCACCGCCAACACCGAAATGCAGATTTCCGGACCGGCGGCCGGCCATGAACGTATGAAGACGCCCTCCGATCCGACCGGCATGAAGGTCTTCGGCACGATCAACAATTGTGCCGGCGGCGTCACCGCTTGGGGCACCTATCTGATGGCCGAGGAAAACTTCAACGGTTATTTCGGAGGCGACCTTGCAGAGGATCATGCCGAATACGAGCAGTTGAAGCGCCTCGGCGCGCCGGGCGGACAGTACGCGTGGTCGAAATTCTACGACCGTTTCGACCTTTCGAAGGAGCCGAACGAGGCCAACCGCTTCGGCTGGATCGTCGAGGTCGACCCGTTCGACCCCACCTCCGTGCCGAAGAAGCGTACCGCCGTCGGCCGCTTCAAGCACGAGGGCTGCGAATCGATCGTCAACAAGGACGGCCGTGTGGTGCTCTACAGCGGCGACGATGAGCGCTACGACTATGTCTACAAGTTCGTGACCAAGGGCACCTACAATCCGAACGACCGCGCGGCGAACATGGACCTCCTCGACGACGGCACGCTCTACGTGGCGAAATTCGATGAGGACGGCACGGTCACCTGGATGCCGCTCATCCACGGCGAGGGGCCGCTGACGTCCGAAAACGGCTTCGCCTCGCAGGCTGACGTTCTGATCAATACCCGGCTTGCCGCCGATGCGCTGGGCGCAACCAAGATGGACCGCCCGGAAGACGTTCAGCCCAATCGAAAGACGGGCAAGGTCTATGTGATGCTGACCAACAACACCAAGCGCAAGGAGGAGGAGGCGGACGCCGCAAATCCGCGCGCGAATAACGCCTTCGGCCACATCATCGAGATCACGGAAACGGACGGCGATTTCACCTCGACGACATCCCGCTGGGACATTCTGCTCAAGTGCGGCGACCCGAGCATTGCCGAGGTCGGCGCCTCCTTCTCGACGGCAACAACCAAAAACGGCTGGTTCGGCATGCCGGACAACTGCGCGATCGACGCAGACGGCCGGCTGTGGGTGTCGACCGACGGCAACAACGAGGAGCAGACCGGCCGCACGGACGGCGTCTGGGCCGTCGACACCGAGGGCGAAGCCCGCGGCACCTCGAAGCTGTTCTTCCGGGTGCCGGTCGGCGCGGAAATGTGCGGCCCGACCTTCAACCCGACGAGCGACACGTTCTTTCTCGCCGTGCAGCATCCGGGTGATGCAGGCCTTGCGACCTACGAACAGCCCGCGACGCGCTGGCCGGACTTCCGCGACGACATGCCGGTACGCCCGGCCGTGGTCGCCGTCACCAAGCAGGGCGGCGGCAAGATCGGCTATGGCGAGTCTTTCTAGAATGGTGGGCGCCGCATGACACGTGCGGCGCCCGTTTCATGTTCAGACCGCTGACGGCGAGGCCGGCCTCAATGCCTTCAGCGTCGCCTGAACGAAACCCTCGCGCGTGGAAGACGCATCGATGCCGCGCGGTTCGTAGACATGGCGGTTCAGAAAATGGGCGGTGAGACGGAACGCCGCTGCAAGGCTGTCATGATCGGCCGCCTTCTGTCCGCCGGACAGAAAATCCGGAAGCGCGAGCATGCGCTCGGCATAGGGGGCACCCGCCTCGCGACTGACGGCACGGCCCGATTTCGGCGAGACGTAGACGAGTTCGTCGCGTCTACCCGTTACCGCGCATTCCGAGAGATCAAGGCCGAAACCGAGGTCGTTCAGGACGGCCAGTTCGAAGCGCACGAAGAGTTCGCCAGCATCGGCCGGGTCCTGCAGGTGATCGACGATGACGGCAAGCGCCTCGTAAAGATGCGGATGCGGATCGCGCTCGGGCAGAAGCCGCAACAGCGCGCCCAAAGCCTGAATGCCATAGACCGAGATCGCCGCTTCCATCAGCCTTGCTGCACGCTGCTGCAGCGGCTCAACGCGGAATTCGCCGAGATGCTCGTCAAGCCGCGCGCGCCAGGTCACCTCGACTGAATTGCCCGGCTGCAGCACCGGCTGCATCGCGCGCGAGCGGCCCGAGCGCACGAGGCCCAGATGCCGGCCGTACCCGGACGTCATGACCTCCGCGATGACAGAGCTTTCGCCATGCCTGCGAATTCCGAGAATGATGGCTTCGTCGCTCCATTGCATGGAAATGGCATACACCCGCGCCGCAAAGGCGATCAAGGGCGAGATAGCTCGACCCGGAATGCGATTCGAAAAGCCCCTTTCTGCTGCGCGTCCCACGCACTACATTAAAACTTGGCCCAATTCGAAAGCCATCACATTGAGGCACAAGCTGTGTCGGCAGGACTTTCGCCGACCCAGGTGGCAGCATCAGGATTATTTCGAATATGTGTGTGTTCCGCCCCGCGCAAATCATTATTCTTCTCGTTGCATTGATTGCCCTTGCCGGCTGCGTGAGCAGCAAACAGCAAGCCGCCCGACCGCCGGGCCCGGACCCCTATTTCACGGCAATGTACGGGCCGATGCCGGGCGAGAGATTTCCGCTGCCGGCGACGGACATCAGCAAGGTAAACCCGCGCTTCCTGCGCCAAGAGGTGCCCTACTCCACCTACGAACCACCGGGTACGATCGTCATCGATACGCCGAACCGCCATCTCTATCTGGTCCAGAATGGCGGCATGGCCTTGCGCTACGGCATCGGCGTCGGCAGGGAAGGACTGGCGTTTGCCGGCGAGGCCCGCATCGGGCGGAAGGCGGAATGGCCGCGCTGGATCCCGACATCCGATATGGTCGCGCGCGAGCCGGAACGTTATGGGCCGCTCGCCGGGGGCGTGGAACCGGGCCTCACCAATCCGCTTGGTGCACGCGCCCTTTACCTATATCAGGACGGCAAGGACACGTTGTTCCGCATTCACGGCACGCCGGAAGCCTGGTCGATCGGCACGGCCGTTTCAAGCGGCTGCATTCGAATGCTCAATCAGGATGTCATTGATCTCCATAACCGCGTGCCGGAGGGAACGCGGGTCGTCGTGATTCAGGCAGAACCGCCGATGAGTGCCGCGATTCTGCCGGACGAGGTCCCGGCGGGCTCGACCACCGAGAGCCCGCTCCTATCCTTCTGAGCGCATTACCACGCGTCAGGGGCACGAACCAAGTGAACGATGTTGGCGGGATTCATGATCCAGCCTCCCCGGAATCCTTCGCCCAGCTCTTCCACGGCATCGCAGCGCACAGCCCCGTTCGCGGCGAGGTGGTCAAGCGCCCTCTCATGGTCGTCAGCGAAGAGCTCCAGCCAGACTTCCGCCTGGCTCAACTGCGGTACTTCATCGATCCATAGGCGGTTCGGGCCTAGAATGAAGCCCTTGGCCGGCTCTTTCTCGTCGAAGGGCGGCAGGCCGACGACGTCGCGATAGAAGGCGACCACGGCCTCGTATTCGTGGCTGGGCACCTTCATGGCAATGTTGAAGCCGCCCTTTATCTCGGTTGTCATTCGGCGACCTCCTCAGACTTGCGGCTCGAGTGCCGGCTTGCCGGAGAGCTCGCCGACATAGTAGCCCTCCCGCAAGTTGATGCCGTGTTCGACCCAGGCCTTCAGGCAGGCGAGCATCTGCGACCAGCCCTCGCAATTTAGATAGGAGCTCTTCTGAGCCTGCTCGTTCTCCCGCCAGCCGCCTTCGGCAATGGTGACCATGGTCGAGCCGTCTTCGAGCGGCTGGAAACGCATTTCGACGCGTGTCTGATAGGGTGTTTCCCCTTTGGCGACCATGGCGTCCCAGCGGAAAACGATCCGCTCATTCGGGTCGACGACCTCCACTTCCACAGGGACTTCGCCCCACCAGATGACAGTGGCGCCGGCGACCATTGGACCGCTTATGCCGCCAAGCGTGACGAAATAGCGGCTGAGCTTGTCCGGATTGACGACTGCGTCAAACACCTCCTCGACCGGACGGGCAATGCGTCCATTCACACGAAATCCCAAAGGCATGGCGTCCTCCTCGCGTTGTGCCCGCCGATGATATGTTATAAAAATATAACATGTCAATCGATTCGAAAGATGATGCTGTCTTCAAGGCCCTGGCCAATGGCCTGCGCCGGCAGATCCTTGACGCACTGAAGGAGGCTCCTCGAACGACAGGCATGATTTGCGAGCAATTCGCAAATCTCGACCGCTGCACCATCATGCAGCATCTGAAGGTGTTGGAAGACGCCAACCTCGTTCTCGTTCGGCGCGAAGGTCGGGAGCGCTGGAACCACTTGAATGCGCTGCCGATCCAAGCCATTCACGACCGCTGGATCAGCCAGTATGCCGGTCATGCGATGTCCGTGCTGACTGCCCTCAAGCAGAACCTCGACAAGCAGTCGGAGTGACGGTCTTTCCATCAACCGCCTTTCTGCGTATGAACGGGGTCGGTTCTTGCAATCTGGGATATCGTCGTGCGTTACCTCATCACCGGCACCGCGGGGTTCATCGGCTTTCATGTCGCCAAGCGACTGCTCGACGATGGGCATTTCGTGGTCGGCTTCGACGGTATGACACCCTATTACGACGTGACGCTGAAAACCCGCCGCCATGCGACCCTCGAGCGGTCGAACGGCTTCAAGGCTGTCACCGCCATGCTCGAAGATCGGGTAGCCCTCGATCGTGCAGCGGAGCTTGCCGAGCCGGAGATCATCATCCACCTCGCCGCACAGGCTGGCGTTCGCTACAGCCTCGAAAATCCGAAGGCTTACGTGGATTCCAACCTCGTCGGTTCGTGGAACATCCTCGAGCTCGCAAGGGCAATCGGCCCGAAGCACCTTATGCTGGCTTCGACTTCGTCGATCTATGGCGCCAATGAGAAGGTTCCCTTTGCCGAGACGGATCGTGCCGACGAGCCGATGACGATCTATGCGGCGACAAAGAAATCGATGGAGCTGATGGCCCACAGCTACGCCCATCTTTACAAGGTGCCGACGACCGCCTTCCGCTTCTTCACGGTATACGGGCCCTGGGGGCGACCGGACATGGCGCTCTTCAAATTCGTCGACGCCATCCACAACGATCGCCCCATCGACATATACGGCGAAGGCAAGATGAGCCGTGACTTCACCTATATTGACGACCTCGTCGAGGGCATCCTTCGGCTTTCGCATGTCGCGCCCTCGCAGGACAATCGCGTCACAGCGGACAAGGCCGCGGACACACTCTCGCGTCATGCGCCGTTCCGGGTCGTCAATATCGGCGGCGGTCAGCCGATTGACCTGATGGCCTTCGTCGAAACGGTCGAAAAAGCCGTCGGCCGGCCGGCGATCCGCAACATGCTGCCGATGCAGCAAGGCGACGTTCCGCGCACCTACGCCTCGCCGGAGCTGCTCGAGGCTTTGACGGGTTTCAGGCCTTCCGTTTCGGTCGAGGAAGGCGTTCAGCGCTTCGTAAAATGGTATGAGCAATATTACCGTGGCGGCACGGCCGGTTGACCCGGGAAAGAGGCTCTCCGGAGAAAGCGAGCCGGCCCCTGTCATTTGTGGGTCGAAAATCGGTCCTATTTGCCTATCAATGGAATGAGGCTTACCTCCCAAGAGCCTTGAATATCCAACGACAAAGGAAGAGCGGATGAAGATAACGATGATTGGCGCCGGCTATGTCGGCCTGGTTTCCGGCGTGTGCTTTGCGGATTTCGGGCACGACGTCGTCTGCCTCGACAAGGACGAGGACAAGATCGCGGCACTTAAGAAGGGAGAGATCCCTATCTTCGAACCGGGCCTCGCCCAACTCGTTGCCCACAACGTCGCCGCGGGACGCCTGAATTTCACGACCGAGCTTACGTCCGCCGTCGCCGGCAGCGACGTCGTCTTTATCGCCGTCGGCACGCCGTCGCGCCGTGGCGACGGCCATGCCGACCTCTCCTACGTCTATGCGGCTGCACGCGAGATCGCCGCCAACCTCTCAGGCTTCACGGTGGTCGTGACCAAATCGACAGTGCCGGTCGGCACCGGCGACGAGGTCGAGCGCATCATCCGCGAGACCAATCCGGAGGCCGACTTCGCGGTTGTCTCCAATCCGGAGTTCTTGCGCGAAGGCGCGGCGATCGAGGATTTCAAACGGCCCGACCGAATCGTTATCGGCCTCGACGGCAATGGTGATCGCGCCCGCGCTGTGATGACCGAGGTCTATCGTCCCCTCTACCTCAATCAGTCGCCGCTGCTCTTCACCTCGCGCCGCACCTCCGAACTCATCAAATATGCCGGCAATGCATTCCTCGCAATGAAGATCACCTTCATCAACGAGATGGCCGATCTCTGCGAGAAGGTCGGCGCCAATGTCCAGGACGTCGCTCGCGGTATAGGCCTCGACGGACGCATTGGCTCCAAGTTCCTGCACGCCGGCCCCGGCTATGGCGGCTCGTGCTTCCCGAAGGACACCCTGGCGCTGGTCAAGACGGCGCAGGACCACGACAGCCCGGTGCGGCTGGTCGAGACCACGGTCGCCGTCAACGACAACCGCAAGCGGGCGATGGGCCGAAAGGTGATCGCGGCCGCCGGCGGCGACGTGCGCGGCCGCAAAGTCGCCGTGCTCGGCCTCACTTTCAAGCCGAATACCGACGACATGCGCGACAGCCCGGCGATCGCGATCGTCCAGACCCTCAACGACGCTGGCGCCGAGGTCACAGGCTATGACCCGGAAGGCATGGATAATGCCCGCAAGGTCATCGACGGCATCGAATATGCGAAAGACCCCTACGAGGCGGCAGCGCGTGCCGATGCGCTGGTGATCGTCACCGAATGGAACGAGTTCCGGGCGCTGGACTTCGCGCGGCTGAAGGCCGCGATGAAGACGCCGTTGCTCGTCGACCTGCGCAATATCTACCGCAAGGACGAGGTCACCAGGCACGGTTTCAGCTATGCCAGCGTCGGCAGGCCCGATTGATTGGCGAGAGAGGGGATAGGGAACCACCGCATCCCCTCTCGACTGAAACAGGATGATTTGCCCGCGCGCGGTTCGGGAAAAGAAGCCGTCTTTCGCGGATTCTGGATCCGATAGGCTCGGGATATCGTGCGTCCACGAAGAATCAATCCGCGGCCATGCATGGAGCGCCGTGCGCTATCGCTCGCTCACGCTTTCGGACCGACGGGAATAATGGTCTCCCAGCTCTTTCCCGCGAGGATCACGCAACTCCGACCCGAGACATCGGTGATGATCAGCGTCCAGGTGCCGTTGTCTGCAGCATAAAGCTCCATCACCGCCTTGGGATTGACGAAGCCGACGGCAGTTTGCTTTTCGTCATATTGCCGAGCGAGAAACTCCACAACCTTTGTGCGGTCGGCGCAGTTTACGACGGCTTGCGCGCTTGAAGATTGCGGACCAATGCCAACGGCCGCCAGAGCAAGGATTGCCAGCGGAAGCCTGCGCATCATGTTCGATAGCATAACGCACCTCCTTCGCCGGGAGCACCGGTGGAAGAGGATTTCCGCTGACCTGTTCCGCCGAAGACCGGCATACCACGCTCGACACTTATCCGTGAGGAACGGTGTCGACGCAAAGAGCATGACGGGTTTCAACGATCCTTGAAATACATCTGCGGCCGTCACGCCCGAGCCTGATGCCGTAACGTTTCCCTGGCGCGAGCCGTTCCATGACCGGGCTTACTTTTTCTTCATTGCTTCCATGAGGGCGGCGCCGAAGGCGCCTTGGGCGGGTACTCTCGGCTTTTGCGAGCGCGCGGCCTGGCTGCGATTGCCGCCGTTCGGCGCACCTCCCGTCGTCTCGCGCCGGGAATCGGGGCCGCCGTCCTTGCGCATAGTAAGCCCGATGCGCTTTCGCGCGACATCGACTTCTGTGACGCGAACCCGCACGACGTCACCGGCCTTGACGACCTCGTGCGGATCCTTGACGAAGCGATCTGCAAGTTGCGACACGTGTACGAGCCCATCCTGGTGCACGCCGATGTCGACGAAGGCGCCAAAGGCCGCAACGTTCGTCACCGTCCCTTCGAGCTGCATGCCGACCTTCAAGTCCTTGATATCGTCGATGCCCTCGGCAAAGGTCGCGGTCTTGAAGCTTGGACGCGGGTCGCGGCCGGGCTTTTCCAGTTCCGCGAGAATGTCCTTGACGGTCGGAAGACCGAAGCGCTCGTCGACGAAGACCCTCGGGTCGAGCTTCCTCAGGGCGGCACTGTCGCCCATCAGCGAGCGCAGGTCACGACCACAGGCACCGACGATCTTCTTGGCGACGCCATAGGCTTCCGGATGCACGGCGGAGGCATCGAGCGGCTCGGTTCCATTCGGGATTCGTAAGAACCCGGCGCATTGCTCGAAGGTGCGTGCGCCGAGACGCGGCACCTTCAAGAGTTCCTGCCGGCTGGCGAAGGGGCCCATCGCGTTGCGATGCGCGACGATTGCTTCCGCGGACGACCTGCCGAGACCGGCGACGCGCGCCAGGAGAGAAGCCGAAGCGGTGTTGAGGTCAACGCCGACGGCATTGACGGCATCTTCGACCACCGCGTCCAACGAACGGCTGAGTTTCGACTGGTCGACGTCGTGCTGGTATTGCCCAACGCCGATCGACTTCGGCTCGATCTTGACGAGTTCGGCGAGCGGATCCTGCAGCCGCCGGGCGATCGATACGGCGCCGCGCAGGGAGACGTCCACGTCCGGAAATTCCGCTGCCGCGGTCTCCGAAGCGGAATAGACCGAGGCGCCTGCTTCGGAGACGATCACCTTCGTCGGCTTCGGCGCCGGCATCTGCGCCAGCATATCGGCGACGAGCTTCTCCGTTTCGCGACTGCCAGTGCCGTTGCCGATGGCGATCAACTCGACCTTGTGCTTGCGCACCAGCGAGGCGAGCTGGGCCTGGGTGCCGCGAATGTCGTTCTTTGGCGGGAAAGGATAGACCGTGGTCGTGTCCAGGAGCTTGCCGGTGCCGTCGACGATCGCGACCTTGACACCGGTGCGGATGCCGGGATCAAGGCCCATCGTCGGACGCGAGCCGGCGGGTGCGGCAAGCAACAGGTCCTTGAGATTGCGCGCGAAGACGCGGATCGCCTCCTCCTCCGCCCGCTCGCGCAGTTCCCGCATCAGGTCGAGCGAGAGCGACAGCGAAAGCTTGACGCGCCAGGTCCAGCCGATGACGTCCAGTAACCATTTGTCCCCGGGCATCTGCCCGCCGACCTCATAGGCGGCCGCAATCATGCGCTCCACGGGTTTGTGCGGAGACAGTTCCTCCTGGTCAACGACGATATCGACGGAAAGGATCTCTTCGTTCCAGCCGCGCAGCATGGCGAGCGCCCGGTGACCCGGTGCCGTCGCCCAGCGCTCCGAGTGATCGAAATAATCGGAAAATTTCGCTCCCGCCTCCTGCTTGCCATCGACCACCTTGGCGCGCAGCAACGCCGTTTCACGCATGTAGTTGCGCAGGCGCCCGAGAAGGTCGGCGTTCTCGGTCATGCTCTCGGCGATGATGTCGCGAGCGCCCTCGAGTGCAGCCTTCACATCTGGCACATCCGCGGTAAGGAAGCCTGCCGCGCGGTCGGCGGGCGCAATCGATTGGTCGGCGAGGATCGCCTCGGCAAGCGCACCGAGACCGCGCTCGCGCGCGATTTCCGCCTTCGTGCGCCGTTTCGGCTTGTAAGGCAGATAGATATCCTCGAGCTCCGCTTTGGTGGCAGCGGCGGCAATCTTGCCCTCCAGCTCATCGGTGAGCTTGCCCTGGCCGCGGACGGAATCGAGTATCGACACGCGGCGCGCCTCGAGTTCGCGCAGGTAGGTGAGCCGCTCGGACAGGACACGCAGCTGCGTATCGTCGAGACCGCCGGTAACCTCCTTTCGATAGCGGGCGATGAACGGCACGGTGGCGCCGCCATCGAGCAATTCGACGGCGGCTGCGACTTGTGCGTCGGTCGCCTTGATCTCGCTTGCAATGATGGTGGCAATGGGCTTTGCGGTCGTGACCATTCTGCATTCCGTCTGCTGTTTCCGGCGGGACCATACCGGCGCAGACGGAGAAGGCCAAGGGAAGAGCGAAAATTGCCGATTGGAACTCCACAGGAGATAGGTTTCCGACCCTCATCCCGCCGCCGCGGCAGCAGGACGAGGGTCGGCAACTACGTCAAACGGCGATGAGTTCCAGCCGCCGGCGGTTCTTCTCAAATTCGAGCAGCTCGCGCTCCTTGGCTTCGATGTAATCGCGCGAGACCGGCACCGTCTCGAGCGATGGCGAGAGCTGGAGTTGGAAGATGAAGTGCTTATCGTAGAGGAAGGCGGTCTCCGAGGAAGCGAGATAGAATTCCCACATCCGGAAGAAGCGCTCGTCATAGAGCTTTATCGCCTCCTCCCGCCGCGCCACGAAGCGCTCGCGCCAGGCCCTGAGCGTCCAGGCATAGTGCATCGGCAGGATTTCGATATCTTTTACGAGCAATCGGGTGCTCTCGACAGGAGGAAGAACCTCCGAAAGCGCGGGGATGTAACCGCCGGGGAAGATATATTTCTCGATCCAGGGATTAGTGGCCCAGGGCTTGTACACCTGGCCGATCGAATGCAGCAGCATCACCCCGTCGGGCTTCAGGAGTTCCTTCATCTTGCGGAAGAAAATGCGGTAATTGCCGATGCCGACATGTTCGAACATGCCGACGGAGACGATGCGATCGAACTGCAGCCCCTGCATGGTGCGGTAGTCCTGCAATTCGAAACGGACACGATCGGAAAGCCCGCGCCTGGCCGCGCGTTCGCGCGAGACCTTGAGCTGCTCCTCGCTTAGCGTGATGCCCGTAACCTCGACACCTGACGACTCCGCCAGGTACATGGCCATGCCGCCCCAGCCGGATCCGACTTCCAGCACCTTCTGGCCGGGCTCGAGCAGCAGCTTGGCCGCAATGTGCCGCTTCTTGGCACGCTGCGCCTCGTCGAGCGAAATGCCCGGCGGGTGGAAATAGGCGCAGGAATATTGCCAATCCTCGTCGAGGAAGAGATTGAAGAGCTTGCCATCGAGATCATAGTGATGGGCGACATTGTAGCGATTGCGGTTGACCGGCACACGGCTCTTCACCTGCTGGCGCAGCACGTGCCCAAGCGCGACAATTGTGTTGGCGAAAGTCGCCGCCTTTTCCAGACCATTGCTCTTAGCGATCGCAAGGACATCGAAGATATCCCCTTCCTCGACGACCGCTCGGCCGTCCATGTACATTTCGCCGAATTTCAGCCCGGGATCATACAGGATCGCCTTTTCCGCCCCGGCGTCGGTCAGGCGGACGGCAGCGGATTTTCCCGTGCCATCTCCGAGAACAACCTTTTCACCCGACGAAAAAATAACCGTCAGGTTGCCCCGCTGGATAAGACGGCGGAGCAACTTCAACAATGCTGCATTCATATCCTACCTCAAAGCCAGACGCACAAGGGACCTCTCGGTTCTTCCGTATGGAGCGCGGAGTGGCTCGGCCGGCTTCAGAAGATGAATGTTCAACTTGCGATACGTCGCCGGACGCGTCCAGAAGCGGCGAGAAACCGATCGGGAAAGCCTCACGGCGACCGGCAAGCTGGCGCGGCACTATGTGCAGGAGCAGCGCACGGAAAGTCGTCAGGCCAGCCCCTTGGGCCCCTATCCATCAGAACTTCCACTAACTTAGCGGCATTCGGCGCTTTATCAATGGGATTTTTTTATGGCTGTTCAAGGACTTGCATGTTTTGTAAATACGTATCTTCATCCACTTTCGGCCAACATGCCGCGGCATCTGAACTCTCCCAGGGCGTTGCATTGACCTGGGTCTTCACCTACCTCCCTCCCATGGGCATTTATCGGTCAATCGCATG
>JAPSJG010000510.1 GCA_031178305.1 Sinorhizobium sp. | reverse complement strand
CATAGGCGGCGTCCTTGCGCGCAATCTCGAGCAGGTCGGGATGGGCCTCCAGGCTGGCGATGCGGAAGCCGGGTGTTCCGGATTGGCGCGTGCCGAGAAGCTCGCCTTCGCCGCGCAACTTCAGATCCTCCTCGGCAATGACGAAACCATCTTCCGTTTCCCTGAGGATCGAGAGGCGTGCGTGGCCCGCTTCGCTCAAGGGGCCCTTGTAGAGGAGTATGCAGGTCGAGGCCTCGTCGCCGCGGCCGACCCGGCCGCGCAGCTGGTGCAATTGCGCGAGGCCGAAGCGCTCGGCATGCTCGATCACCATGATGGTCGCATCGGGAACGTCGACACCGACCTCCACCACCGTGGTTGCCACGAGCACGCGCATTTCGCCGTTCTTGAAGGCAAGCATGACGGCATCCTTCTCCGGCCCCGCCATCCGGCCATGGACCATGCCGACCTGATTGCCGAACCGGCGGACGAGGCTTTGATACCGCTCGTCGGCGGACATGACGTCGGTCTCTTCCGATTCCTCGACGAGCGGACAGATCCAATAGGCCTTCTTGCCTTGCTTCAGTGCCGTGTCGAGCCTGTCGATGATCTCGTCGGTCCGCTCGGTCGGAATGGTGACGGTCTGTATCGGCTTGCGGCCGGCGGGCTTCTCCGTCAGTTTCGACACGTCCATGTCGCCGAAGGCGGCAAGCACGAGCGTGCGCGGGATCGGCGTCGCCGTCATGACGAGCATGTGCGGGGAGACACCCTTGGTGGTCAGCCGCAGCCTCTGGTGGACGCCGAAACGATGTTGCTCGTCGACGACCGCGAGTACCAGCTGCCGGTAATTCACGGCCTCCTGGAAGAGCGCATGCGTGCCGATGACCATCTGCGTTTCGCCGCAGGCGATGCGGTCGAGGACAGCATCGCGCTCCTTGCCCTTCGTCCGGCCGGTCAGGACATCGATGACAACGCCTGCCGGCGCCGCCATCTTCGAAAGCGTCGCATGATGCTGCCGGGCGAGGATTTCCGTTGGCGTCATCAATACCGCCTGGCCGCCGGATTCGACCGCGGCGAGCATTGCCATCAGCGCCACCGCCGTCTTGCCGGAACCGACGTCGCCCTGCAGCAGGCGCAGCATGCGTTCGCTGCCGGACATATCGGCCAGGATGTCTTTCACGGCGGCCGACTGGCTCGCTGTGAGAGAGAAGGGCAGGGCGGCGAGCACCGGATCACCCAGGGCGCCGGTCGCATGAACCGGTGTGCCGGCGATCTTTCGCAGCCGCTGGCGCACCAGCGAAAGCGAGAGCTGGCCCGCCAGGAACTCGTCATAGGCCAGTCGCCTGCGCGCCGGCGCCTGCGGGTCGATGTCGGTTTCGTCGCGCGGTTCGTGGAGGCGATGAAAGCTCTCCTTCGCACTGCTGAATCCTTGCAGGCGCAGCACCGTCTCATCGAGCCATTCCGGCAGGTCGGGAACACGCGCCACCGCCGCCTCGATGGTCTTGCGAAGCGCCCTTGGCGCGAGCCCGGCCGTCAGGCCATAGACGGGCTCGACCAGCGGCAGGTTTTCCGCTTCGGCTGCACGGACCATGTAGTCCGGATGCACCATCGAAGCGCGGCCATTGAACCAGTCGACCTTGCCGCTGACGGTCACCGTCTCGTCGACGGGCAGCGCCTTCTCCAGCCAATTTCCCTTGACGCGAAAGAAGGTCAGCGCCAACTCGCCGGTGTCGTCGTGCAGGAAGACCCGATAGGGCACGTTCGGCCGACCGCGCGGCGGCGGCTGGTGCCGGTCCACGCATCCGGTTATCGTGACGATCCCCCCTTGCGGTGCGTAGGCGATGCCGGGCTGCCGGCGTCGGTCGATCACCGAATAGGGGGCGTGAAACAGAAGATCGACGACGCGGCAATCATCGATCGTCTCGCGTCCGAGCAGCCGTGCGTAGAGCTCGCCGGTTTTTGGGCCGATACCGGGCAAAGTGTCGAGAGGCGAAAACAGCGGGTCGAGCAGGGCAGGGCGCATGGGTAAGGCTCAGGACCTATTAAATTCATCCGTTGTGCGCGGCGGATTTCGCGTCTGGCTATGAGGGACGATGCGGGAAACGCCGAACATTTTCAAATCTTTCCGACGCAGTCCAGACGCGAAATCCGCCGCGCCTTTCGGGTTACGGCCCAGGGTCGTCTGATTAAAAACAATGCTCGACAAGACCTTCGGGTCTTGCCTTGCGCTTGTTTTCTTTCATCCAATCCCATGGACCGGAACAGAATGGATGAATTTAATAGGTAAAAATTGCGATGAGAATTCCGGCTTTGGCAAGGCTGACAACCTGCTTTCCAGCGTTTATAGAGCCCCTGTTCGTGGATCCGCCGCTGGAGGCGGATGGCAGGAAGGACGTTTCATGACCGGCATTACGCGCACGAGCGCCGATCTCGACCCCCGTCGGCGCCGGATACTCTTTCGCGCCTGGCATCGCGGCATTCGCGAGATGGACCTGATCCTCGGGCAATTCGCGGAGGCCGAGATCGCGACCCTCTCCGACGCGGAGCTCGATGAGCTCGAAACGATCATGCGCGAGGAAGACAACGACCTCGTTCGCTGGATCACGGGAGAAAAGCCGCTGCCGCAGCGTTATGCAACGGCGCTGTTCGCGCGGATTGCTGCCTATCGCCCTGACTTCGATCCCGTTCGCTAGCGCATCGGCCCGAGAATCGGAACCGATTTTCGGAAAGCTCGATGCGCAGATTCAAAAAAGTTACAGCGACCTTTGCGCGTCTCAAAAGACGCGCGGCGCTGTAAGAGAGACGGAATAAGACGACGATGATACCTGGCTTTG
>JAPSJG010000509.1 GCA_031178305.1 Sinorhizobium sp. | reverse complement strand
CTGCAGCCGGCGATCGCCAGCAAAGCGACGACCGCCGGTACCAGCCTGCTTGCTGCGATCAACGCAGAGAAGCGCAATGGGCGCCGTAAACATACCAGGGATCGAGCCCGCCAATGCAGAATTCGACGCTGGAGCCGACGCCGGCGAAGCCCCAGGGCCGCTCGATCAGATACCAAAGCGGGCGCCGGACGCCGTCTGTCGTGACGGCGGTTCCGTAGCAATATTCGCGCTCCACCAGATGGGTGTAGTCGCGCGGTTCATAGCGGGAGAGGGCCATATCGCGGATCTCGGCAATGGCAATATCCGCGTGCAGATAGTTCGCTGCCTTGTAATCGAAGCGCCGGGTAATGAAGCCGAGGACCGAGGGATTGCCGCAAGCCCCGATATCGTAGGTTGGTTTGACGACAGCTGCCTCGGCAAAGTCAGCAGCCGCGGCGTTGCTGACCGCACCGGCGGCGAGGGAAAGCGAGGTGAGAAGCATTGCGGCAAGCTTGCAGATCATGGCTACCTCCCTGAATCACATGGAGGAGATTGAAGCCAGCAGCTTGGCTCCGTCAAGCCCCTCGGTTGAGAGGCGTTTCACCGCGCAGCCAGAAGCAGCGTGCCGAAGCGAACCGATCCTGCCGCAGGTTCTCCTTCAAGTAAGGCAGCAGGATGTCGAGTTCGCCCTTGAGCGTGTAGGGCGGGTTGACGACGACGAGACCTGATCCGGCGAGCCCCGTGGTATCGCGGTCGCTGCGGACGGAAAGCTCGGCTGCAAGCATTTTCGGAATCTCCAGCGCCCGCAAGGCTTCGTGAAACTCCTTGATCGGCGCCCCCTTCTTCAGCGGGTACCATAGGCAGTAGATGCCGCCGGCAAAGCGGCGATAGGCCTTCGCGAGCCCATCTACCAGCCGCTCGTACTCACCTTCGACCTCGAAGGGCGGATCGACCAGGACGAGGCCGCGCTTCTCCTTCGGCGGCAGGTGGGCGCCAAGCGCCAGCCAGCCGTCGAGCCGCGTGATCCGGCTCTGGAAATCGCCTTCGAACAGCCGGTGCAGCGTCTCGAAATCTTCCGGATGCAATTCCATCGCCGAGAGCCTGTCCTGCGGACGAAAGAGCAGGCGCACGAGCTTCGGCGAGCCGGGGTAGTGGGTGAGCCCGCCCTCCGGATTGAGGTCGCGCACCACCGAGAGATAAGGCTCCAGGATGGCTGCAACGGGGGCGGGGAGTTCGGCATCGATCAGCCGCCCGATGCCTTCGCGCCACTCGCCTGTCTTTTGCGCTTCTTCGCTGGAAATGTCGTAGAGCCCGATGCCGGCATGGGTATCGAGCACGCGGAAGGCCTTGTCCTTCTGCTTGAGATATGTGACGAGCCGTGCGAGCACCGCATGCTTCAGAACATCGGCGAAATTGCCCGCGTGATAGATGTGCCGATAGTTCATAAGAGCCGCCGATGGCTGTGATCAATTGTTTCGATGGATGGCGAAAGAGGCTTTGAGCGCCCGACCGCATGCCATATAGAAAAGCCATGAACGTTGCGACCCCCATCATACCAGAAAAATCCGCTGGCTATTCGGTCTGTCCGCATGACTGTCCCTCGGCTTGCGCCCTGGATGTTGATCTGACCGCGGAGGGGCGGATCGGGCGGCTGCGCGGCGCTGCCGACAACAGTTACACGGCTGGCGTCATCTGCGCCAAGGTGGCGCGCTACACCGAGCGCATCTACCACCCCGAACGGCTGCTGGTGCCCAAGCGTCGCACCGGCACAAAGGGCGAGGGGAACTGGCAGGAGATTTCCTGGGAGGCAGCGCTCGACGAGATCGCCGATCAATTCGTCAAGGCCGAGCAGAGGCACGGCGCGGAAGCGGTCTGGCCCTATTTCTATGCCGGCACGATGGGGCAGGTGCAGCGCGATTCCATCGAGCGGCTGCGCCACGCCAAGCGCTATTCAGGTTTCTTCGGCTCGATCTGCACGAACATGGCCTGGACCGGCTTCACCATGGCGACCGGAGCATTACGGGGTCCCGACCCGCGCGAAATGGCCAAGTCCGATTGTGTGGTGATCTGGGGCACCAATGCGGTGGCGACGCAGGTCAATGTGATGACCCACGCCGTCAAGGCGCGCAAGGAACGCGGCGCCAGGATCGTCGTCATCGACATCTACGACAATCCGACGATTAAGCAGGCCGACATGGGCCTGGTGCTGAAACCCGGAACCGACGCCGCGCTCGCCTGCGCCGTCATGCACGTCGCCTTCCGCGACGGCTATGCCGACCGCGACTATATGGCGAATTTCGCCGACGATCCGGCCGGCCTCGAAGAGCACCTCAGGACGCGCGGTCCCGACTGGGCGTCGGCCATTACCGGCCTCTCGGTCGACGAGATCGAAGCCTTCGCCAGGCTCGTCGGAACGACGCCGAAAACTTATTTCCGTCTCGGCTACGGCTTCACTCGCCAGCGCAACGGCTCGGTCGCCATCCATGCGGCGGCGTCGGTTGCCACCGTGCTCGGTTCGTGGAAATACGAGGGCGGCGGCGCCTTCCATTCGAACAACGACATCTTCAAGCTCGACAAGCGCGAACTGGTCGGCACGGCGCTGCACGATCCGGACGTTCGCATGCTCGACCAGTCGCAGATCGGCCGCGTATTGACGGGCGACGCCGAGGCGTTGCGCCATCGCGGTCCGGTAACCGCGCTCCTGATCCAGAACACCAATCCGGTGAACGTCGCGCCCGAACAGCGGCTCGTGAAGCGCGGGTTCCTGCGCGACGAACTGTTCGTCGCGGTGCACGAACAGTTCATGACCGACACGGCGCAGCTGGCTGACAT
>JAPSJG010000063.1 GCA_031178305.1 Sinorhizobium sp. | reverse complement strand
CCAAGCCAGTCGGTACGGGCAAACAGATCGCGCACCAGGCGATCAGTCCAGACGCCGACAGCGAGCGAAAGCACGATAGCCGCCGCGCCGAAAGCGATCTTGCCAAAGGACAGGCGGCTGCGACGCGGCTTCGTCTCGGGCGGATTGAGCGCGTCCACGGCCGCCGTGGTCGCCATGAAAGGATCCTCCGCATCGGGCGTCATGATCACCTGGTCGCTGAAGCTTGCCGGTGCGCGCTGGATCTGCTCGACCCGTTCCCGTCGCCCCTCGGGCTCGACCGAAAACGCTGCCGGCTTGCGATGTCGATGTTTGAAGTCGTCATTCATGCGAGGCGGTCTCCCAGCAGGAACTGCATGGCCCGGTCGAGCCGGATATGCGGCACGGAAAGCTTCAAGCCACCGCGCGTCTCTTCCAGATGCGGCGGGCGGAAGCGGACGAAATTCAGTTCCGGCGAGCGCGCAGCATCCTCGAAAAGAGCATCAGGATACTCCGGCAAGTCCCCGGGAAATATCGCCGTTTTCTTTTCTCCGTCGAAGATCTCGCCATCGATCCTCTCGCCGGAGATCGGCGTGCCTACGATCACGGGCAGGACGTGGCCGTCGTGGTTCACCGTTGCCTCGCGTGTCGCGCGGACGGATGCAAGCGCCATGACCTCGAGACCGGCGCCGCTCATGCCAATTCGTTCGGCCGCGCGGCTGACGAGACGCGCCGTGATCCGCTCCAGCCTGTCGTGGCTCTCGTGGTGCAGATGATCGGCCTTGGTAGCGGCGATCAGCACCTTGTCGATCCGGCGCGTGAGAAAGGAGGAGAGCCACGAATTGGCGCCGGGACGGAAGCAGGCGAGAACATCGGCGAGCGCTTGCTCGAGATCCCGCAATGCCTCGGTCCCGCGATTGATAGCCTGCAGCGCATCGATGAGCACGATCTGCCTGTCGAGGCGGGCGAAGTGCTCGCGGAAGAAGGGACTGACGACATGCGTCTTGTAGGCCTCGTAGCGGCGCTCCATCATCGCCCAGAGCGAGCCTTTCGGCGGCTTGCCCTTGGGAAGCTCGGGGAGGGGCGAAAAGGTAAGCGCAGGCGAACCTTCGAGGTCGCCAGGCATCAGGAAACGCCCCGGCGGCAATGTCGACAGCGAGCGATCATCGGTCTTGCAGGATTTGAGGTAGTTCGTGAAGTTCTCGGCGAGGCGGCGCGCCTTGGCCTCGTCGGCCGTAGTTTCCGCTCCGATCGAAGAAGCAAGGGCGAGCCATTCCCGCGACAATGCGGCGCGGCTGCCGGAGCGTGCCCGTTGGACCGTGCTCTCGCTGAATTGCCGGAAATCCTGTGCGAGCAACGGCAGGTCCAAGAGCCATTCGCCGGGGTAGTCGACAATGTCGATCGACAGCCGTCCGGGAGAAAAGATCCGATTCCAGCCGCTTGCGCTCTCGTAGTCGAGGGTGATGCGGAGTTGCGAGATTGCCCGGGTCGAATCCGGCCAGGCACGGTCGCGCACAAGCGCGGCTATATGGTCTTCGTATTGAAAACGCGGAACCGCATCATCGGGTTGCGGTTCGAGGCGGACCTTCGAAACCCTGCCGGAGCGGATGGGCTCGAACAGCGGCAGGCGACCTCCGTTCAGCAGATTATGCACGAGCGAGGAGATGAAAACGGTCTTGCCCGCACGCGACAGTCCGGTGACGCCAAGACGGACGGCGGGATTGACGAGCCCGGCCGCGCGATCCGCAAGAGTGTCAATGGCGATCAGGGCATCGTCTTTGAAGTTGGTGAGAATGGATGCCAAGTACCTCGGTCCCCTTGGGAATGCCTATGATGGAGCGTCACTGCCGGTGTCCGTCAGAGTTACACGCATTCGTGCTGCGTGTCGCCGCGATATAGGAATTCCTTCCAGCGACGCAATGACATCGGCGATTTGACACGTTTCCCCAGGGGCGATGAAATCGAGACGTTGCGCTTCGCCGGACGCACACCATGGCGCCGAGCTCAGGCCATAAGTTCTTCGAGCAACGCGAAGTCCCTTGGCGGCGAGACCGAGGCACGGATCGTCAAACGTAAGCGTAGTCGGTATTTTGGTCGTGCTGCCGCGCCGAATCAGAGCCTCGATGCGCGCGACGACCTCATCGAAGGCGGCCGGCTTGGTCAATACTCATCGGCCCCGCGGAATATGGCTGAGGTGAGCTTATTGCCTTTCAGCCGCCTCTGCCTGCGGCACCAGCAGGTTCGAAAGCTTCCCCGTCCAAATGCCGCCCCGCGCCGGCCGCGAGGGAATATCGATGACGGCCAGTCCGGCGGGCGGATAGCCTTCCCCCAGAGCCGCTGCGGCGACTTCCTCGCCGAGAAGCTGGCGGAATAACTCCTCGATCATGGGATTATGCCCGACAAGCATCAATGAGGCTCGGTCTGCGTGAGCCTCCACCAGGCTCCTGTAGAAGGCCACCGGTCCGGTATAAAGCTCGTCCATGTAAAGGATGTCGATGTCTTCGCCGAGTGTTCGGTAGAGGGGCTCGGCGGTCTGGCGGCAGCGCACTGCGGTCGAACACAGGATGAGGTCCGGGCGTATGCCGCGCTCGGCCGCGGCCTGCGCCGTCAATTGGGCCTCGGCACGTCCGAGGTCGTCGAGCGTGCGGTCAAAGTCTCTCTGCCCCGGCAGGGCCCAGCCGGAGCGGGCGTGTCGAAGAAGGAAGAGGCGGAATGCCGAGGCGACGTTGTTTTGCATAGACGCATCCGCTGCTGTTCGTTCGAAGGCTACTGCATGTCTCCTTGAATCGACCCCGATTAAGCACAAAGACATGCAGCAATTCAAAGTGCTCCAGCGACCTTTGCGCGTCTGAAAAGACGCGCGGCGCTGTATTGCGGCAAACACACCACCCGAGCCGATACCTTTTCCTGCGCCGGATGCAAAGATCAACCTGGTCGAAAAAAGCTTGCCCGGCGGGACCGAGTTGAACGACGCTTGGATGCAGCGGGTATCGCAGCGGGAAACGGCCGACCCACGTCGCAAGGCCCGAAGCGATTTTTCGGGGAAGCGCAATTTGCGGTGGAAGGCGGAAATGCGGCGGTCACGTGATTGTGTGAAATTTTGATGAAATATTCGCCAGTTAGCCTGGAAAGAAGGCGATTCTAAAATGCGTTTCATTGGCGGCGGCAAGGCTTGAATCAACGCTTCCATAGGTCTATACACCGCCGCAATGAGATGTTCTTCAGGAGAATCGCGTTGAGTGAGAAGATCGATCTTAGTACCTACGTCCTCTCCGAGGACGAGGAATTCATGAATGCCAATCACCGGGCATATTTTCGCGCAAAGCTGAATGCCTGGAGAAACGATATCCTCAGAGAAGCCCGGGAGACACTGGACCATTTGGCAGAGGAGAGCGCCAACCACCCGGACCTCGCAGACCGCGCCTCCTCAGAAACAGACCGGGCCATCGAATTGCGCGCCCGGGATCGCCAGCGGAAGCTTATCGCCAAGATCGACGCTGCTCTGCAGCGTTTGGATGAAGGCACCTACGGCTACTGTGAGGAGACCGGCGAGCCGATCGGTCTGAAGCGTCTGGACGCGCGGCCGATCGCAACGCTTTCGATCGAGGCGCAGGAGCGCCATGAGCGTCGCGAAAAAGTCTATCGCGACGAGTGAACCTTCAAGCTTGTATATTTCCACGGCGCGGCTTTGACCGCGCCGTTTCTTGTTGGCTTCGCGGATTCAGTGCACCTTTCGAACATCCGGACGACCTACTGCATGTCTCCTTAATTGACCTCGATTTAAGGACGACCTTTGCGCGTCTGATAAGACACTGGGCGCTGTAACGCCGAGGCACCGGCTCCCAAACCCCGGGAATCTGGTAGCAAGGAAGACGGGTAAGGGGATATGCGGCGGCCGAATGACAGCCGAGAGGCATTCAGGGCTTTTCTTGGCGGCAGCCGGCAAGGGGGTTCGGCATGCGCTTCATGGCAATTCTATCGATCGGCTTCGCCATCGCTCTGGCGGGGTGCTCTCAGGTGGCGGAAAAGGCGGAGAACGCCGCTAATCGCTCGTTCACCAGCTACGCGCTGGGCAAGCCCTATGCGGAGGTCGCCAGTCTCGGCCAATCGCCGATGGCGCGGCTTTCCGGCTCGGAAGCCACCTTCGGGCCAATGATCGGCGAGACGCGGCTGACGAACGGTATGACGATCTACCGGCATATGGCGCCCGGCGCCAAGACGGAGACCGGCACGAATTTCGCCGGCCTGGTCGGCGGTTCGACCGTTTCGCAGAACAACCGGCTCTCCTATTTCCTGGTAGGCGCCGACGGGGTCGTGCAGGACTGGGCGACCGGTTCGGTGCAGGGAAGCGCCAGCGACTGCGTGCAGTATATCGGTGGCATCATCAACCGCTGCAACGACATGCAGCAGCTCCAGGCCTCGCTTGAGCTCTACGACATGCGGGTGGCGACCAAGGCCGGCCGGCCGATTTCCAGCTGGGGCGAACCGGCGGCGCCGGCGGTGAACTGAACTGAGAATGCCGGGCAGCGACGCCCGACGACGGGAAGCGCTTCGGCAGTGAACGGCTCTAGATCACGATGATGTTAGGTCGGACCGACCTAACATCATGAACGTGAAATTAGCGCGGGGATGCGGGCGGAAAACCGCGCACACTTTTCCTCATTCCTGCGCTAGGGCTTTCGGCCGGCGGAGATGTCGGCAAGCATCCGCGTCATCTCCTCTTCGATGGACGGTTCCTTTCTGGCATCTGCAGGTGCTGAGCCAAGCGCGGGTTCCTGGCGGACGTTCGCCGCCGGGCGGACCTGCGGTCTTGGAGTGACGGTGGGAGCCAGGCGCTGCAGATCACTGCTGATTTCCGCGTCGAGCATACGCTCGAAATCCGCGCTCTTCTCGGCGGGAGCGACCTGGACGAGTTGAGGCTGCGCCGTTTGCCTCGGCTCGGTCGGACCCACTTGCGCCGGCCGCTCACCCTCTGCCTGTCTTGCAATCGGAGCCATGCCGTCGCGCGGAGCCATGGACATCTGCCGCCGCAATTCGGCCATGGAAGGAACGGCCACGGCGGGCGTCGCCTGCGGTGTGGTGAAGGTTGGCTCGTGTGACGGCTGTCTTGCCGGAGCGGATCGCGGAACGGCTGCCAACTCGGGAGCCGGGGCCGGCTCGGGCTCGGGAGCCGGGCGGGCGGGCTCTGCTCGCGTGGGCGTGACGGATCCGGCGACGACCTTTTCCATAGCGACGCTTTGCGGCTTCGCTTCCGGCCTTCTTGCAACCGGCGCCTCAATAGTCGGCTCAGGCTCGGCATTCCGCTGAGGCTCGGCAGGGCGGGTGCCGCCTGGCGCCTCCGCCGCATCCGCCACGATGCGACTTTCGATGACGATATCCGTCGGGCCGCCGATCATGATCAGATGCTCGACGTCGTCGCGGCGCACGAGCACGAGCCGCCGGCGCGTGTCGACGGCGGCCGCATCGAGCACGGCGAGCCGCGGCTGCCTGTTCCTGCCGCCGCGCACAAAGGGAGACGACGGTCTGCGTCGTATGATCCAGAGTACCGCCACGAGGCAAAGAAGACCGATGGCAACGGCTCCGGCGGCGATAATGAATCGGCTCCCGTTGTCCCCGACAAGCGTTTCCATCATGCACTCAACTCCTTTTGCCGCTCGATTGGCAGCAATTGACGGCTTTTTTCAGGCCGGAACAAGCGCTTGTCCGACATTCCCTGTGAATTGACCGCTTCGCTTCCGCAGAGACGCTTTTTGCTGTTATCTCTGATTGTTAAAGATGATTCCCGTTCGACGGACGGAGAGCAGATACGGCGAGTGCCGGTTCGCGAGGACCGCGTCGGAAGCCGGCCACTGCATATCCTTTAACCGGACCCGTTTTAAGGATATGCAGGATTCAAAGGATCACAGCGGCCGTATGCGTCCTCACGGGACGCGCGGCGCTGTGAGCGGGCGGGACGGTGCCGCGACGGCACCGCGCGAACCCGCCAGCAGGGTGAGGACCCGATGACGAAATTGCGGCAGTCAGGTGACTACCAGATGCCGGTCGTTGACCGGGGCGTCCGGCCGGGAACGGTGTTCAGGATCATCGTCCTCGCAATCGTGCTGACCGCTTCGGCCGCTGCCTTCGTCGTTTTCAAGAACCAGCTCGAAAACGAAATCGTCCTCGGCATTCTCGGTGTGCTGGCGATGGTCGGGATCTTCTTCCTGGTGTCATCGGTGATCGGCTTCATCGAGGTCATGCCGCAGTCCCGGCCGGACGAACTGGCGCGCGCCTTCCTCGATGGCCATGAGGACGGGACGATCGTCACCGATCGCAGGGGGCGAATCATTTACGCCAATGCCGCTTATGGCGCCCTGACCGGGACAAAGAGCGCGGCTGGCATACAATCGCTCGAGACGATCCTGTCGCGTAACCGCGAGGCGACCGAGGCGATCTATCGCCTCACCAACGGTCTGCATGAGGGAAAACAGGGACACGAGGAATTCCGTCTGCTGAAGGCTTTGGCAAACGGTGCCGCGGGCGGTTCCGGGGCGCATTGGTACCGGTTGAAGGCGCGCGTGCTGCCGCTGGAAGATGCCGACAGCAATCCGCTCTATCTGTGGCAGATCGCCGATATCACCGCCGAACGTGACGATCAGGAACGTTTCTTCAAGGAACTGCAGAACGCCATCGATTATCTCGACCACGCGCCCGCCGGCTTCTTCTCAGCCGGGCGCAAGGGCGAGATCTTCTATATCAACGCCACCCTCGCTGACTGGCTGGGGATCGACCTCACCAAGTTCCGGCCGGGCTCGATCAGCATCGCCGATCTCGTCGCGGGCGAGGGGCTGACGCTCGTACAATCGGTTCAGGCCGAGCCGGGTCTCAAGAAGACCAAGGTGCTGGACCTCGATCTTCGCAAGATGAATGGCCAGAGCCTGCCGGTGCGGCTGATCCACCGCGTCTCCTCGACGCGTGACGGTGCACCCGGAGAGAGCCGGACCATCGTCATGTCGCGCGAGGGCGAGGAAGGCGACCAGTCGGCGTCGAACGCGGCGATGCGCTTCACGCGGTTCTTCAACAACACGCCGATGGCGATCGCCTCGGTGGATGGAAACGGCCGTATCCTCAGGACCAATGCGCCTTTCCTGAAACTCTTCGGTGGCCTCGTTTCGCAGGACGATGTCGAGCGAGGCGTGCTGATCGACTCGGTCGTGCACGAGTCCGAGCGGGCCCGGCTCGCTGAGGCGCTGGCCGCGGCAAAGGACCGGCAGAGCGATATCGCGCCGATCGACGCCCTGCATCCGACGGATGACGGTCGCCATTTCCGCTTCTACGTGAACGCCGTCATCGATAGCGACCAGGCGCCCGATGAAGCAGCGATCATCCATGCGCTCGAGATCACCGAGCAGAAGGCGCTCGAGAGGCAGATGGCGCAGACGCAGAAGATGAATGCGGTCGGAACGCTGGCCGGAGGCATCGCGCATGATTTCAACAATGTGCTGACGGCGATCCTGCTTTCCGCCGACCACCTGTTGCTGTCGGCAAGGCCGGCGGATGCGACCTTCGCGGATCTCATGGAAATCAAGCGCAATGCCAATCGCGCCGCCGTGCTCGTGCGACAATTGCTCGCCTTCTCGCGCAAGCAGACAATGCGGCCGACAGTCCTCAACCTCACCGACGTGATCGGCGATGTTCGGATGCTCGTCGACCGGATGACCGGCACCAACGTCAAGGTGGAGGTGGACTACGGCCGTGACCTCTGGCCGGTGAAGACCGACCTCGGACAGTTCGAACAGGTACTGCTCAACCTCGCCGTCAATGCGCGCGATGCCATGCCTGAGGGCGGCACCATCACGCTTCGGACACGGAACCTGCCGGCGAGCGAAGTCGCGGCGCTCGGACGACGGGAGTTGCCCGAGGACGACTACGTCATGGTCGAGGTCTCCGACCAGGGCACCGGCATTCCGCCTGAGATCATGGACAAGATCTTCGAGCCCTTCTTCACGACCAAGGAGGTCGGCAAGGGCACCGGACTCGGCCTGTCGATGGTCTACGGCATCGTCAAGCAGTCGGGCGGATACATTTATCCGGAATCGGAAGTCGGCAAGGGGACGACCTTCCGAATACTTCTGCCACGCCACGTCGAAGCCGCTGAGAGCCATGCGCATCCGATGGCCGAAGCGTCCGCCGCGCCGGCCGCATCGAAGGATGTGAAGGAGGCGGCTGCAGGCCCCGGACCGAAGTCAGAGCCAACTGATCTCACCGGTGATTCCGCCGTCGTACTGCTCGTCGAGGACGAGGAAGCCGTTCGCCGCGGTGGCAAACGCATGCTCGAGACTCGTGGCTACATGGTTTACGAGGCCGGCTCGGGCATCGAAGCGCTCGATATCATGGACGAACTCAACGGCGCGGTCGACATCGTCGTATCGGATGTAGTGATGCCGGAGATGGACGGGCCGACGCTGCTCAGCGAATTGCGCAAGAAGTACCCGGATCTCAAATTCATTTTCGTCTCCGGCTATGCGGAAGATGCCTTCGCACGCAATCTGCCGGCCGACGCCAAATTCGGTTTCCTGCCGAAGCCGTTCTCGCTGAAACAATTGGCGGTTGCGGTCCGGGAGATGCTGGATTCCTGAACACGGTAAACTAATGCTCGGGCTCGTCGGCCGGAGCGGCCGATTGCAATCCGAAGCGATAGCAAGCGGGTCATGTGTCGCGCAATTTCCAAGCCCGCCCCCTACCAGCTTTAGTTAATTCCCCGGAAAATACCCACAGGGGCCGTGCTCCCATTTGCGCGGTCGGGGCCCCTCGAGGCAAGGCCGCCGGCAGCGGTGTGCCTCTTCGAGTTAGCCCGGTGAGGCGCATCTTGCCTGATAGCCGACCTTGTCGAATTCCTGTTGTCCTCCAAGTAAGGTACTGAGCCGCAGCTGGATTGGCCGCGGCGGCCAGCGCATGGAGAAGGCAATGAAATGTCCAATCGACCAGACGGAACTCATGATGACGGAGCGCCAGGGCATCGAGATCGACTACTGCCCGAATTGCCGCGGCGTGTGGCTTGACCGTGGAGAACTCGATAAGCTGATTGAGCGGTCCAGCGCTGCCGAGGCCTCGCTCAGGGACAGGCCCTATCAGCAGGAAGAGGCGCGGCCGCAATACCGCGAGCCCGGATACGACCAGCCACGCCACAAGAAGCGCAAGTCGCTGCTCGGCGAACTATTCGATTTCTGACAGACGGTCCGATAGTGGCCGGCCCTCAGGAAGGACCGGCCTTTCCTCGTCTCGCTCCACCGCAAGTAACGCTTGGTTTTCAACCTGCAGCGGCCGTCGCTGTTTTCGCGCCGGCTGATCCTGCATCCGATCCGTCTTCGTTCCGCTCGGTGATCGGGCAGGTCATCTTTTAGCTCCTCTGACCAAAAAACAGAGCGCGAACTACCGGCACTGTTGGCGTGGTCCGCCGCTATACGGCTGATAACTGTTGTCTTCCGGGCGATAAGAACGGTAACGGCTAAAGCAATAGCTAATGTGCTCCTGCGTCAGGTTTATGCTTTCATTCGCGTCAGCCGAGAGCTCGATCTGCATTGGTGGGTAGTCAATATCTTCCGCATAGCTGTCGTGTGGTGGCGGCGAAGCATCTTCTGATAGCCTCCTGGCCGCATCCATATAGGGCGAGATGCAGGACCGCTGGCCGCCACTAAAAGATGTGTAGCTGTTGTCGTGTGGACGGTAAGACCGATAGCGGCTCGCACACCATTCGACGTGGGCAGTCGGGTAGGTCGACGACATCGGTAGCTCCTCACTGGGCATTGGTTGAATCGAGGCGGTGACCGTCGTGTCCAAAGGCTCCGAAGGGAGTTTCTCCTCGACCCCGTTGCCAATTGAGGTCACCTTAGGTTCCGAAGGGAGTTCCTTTTCGGCCTCGTTGGCCGTTGCGGTCACGCTGGAAGAAAGATCAGTTTCGGCCGCGCGAGCCGGGAGCCGCTCGAATTGCTGCGCCGCTGTGTTCACTGCTCGCGGGTGCTCCGTCCATACTTCAGATTGATTCATGTCCAGCCGAGGCTCACCCGCTGGCTTCGCGGAGAGGATGAAAGTTGCGAGTGCAGCCCCACTTAGGAATAACGCCAGGGAAAGCGCGAACCCGCAAAGTCCTGCTAACAACCCTTTCACTTTACCCTCCTTCGATTGTCCATACCGAAGAATGCGACGGCTCCGTCTGAAGTTCCGGCGAGGCATGAGAATGCTTTAGCTATCGGAACAGGAGCTGCGACCGGTTCTGCGAGCCGTCTAAATCACGATGACTCAGGTCGGATCGACCAATAATCATAAACGGGGTTGATTCCAGAAAGTTAGCGCGGATGCGGGCGGAAAACCGCGCACAGTTTTCCTCATCCCGCGCCAAGTGCGCGGCAAATTGGCGGGAGAATGGGGCTCAGCCGGCGGTCAGTACCAACGCGCGACCCCGAGCCATCTCCCTGGCATCGTGGTCACCTCCCATGGGGCGCCGACCTTGACAAGTGAAAGCTGCGAGCCTGCTGACAGATGTAGAGAACAAGCACGAGGGCGGCGTTGAACTCCAGCACCTCCTCTACTGCCGACAGCGTCCTCGATGATGTGGTGACGTCAATGACCTGCGCCAGGCCAATGAACCCGACGTGCAGGACGAGCAGCACGTGGTTGGCAAGCCATGATCCTGCGCCGCTTGGCTTGCTGTGCATCCGCAGCAGGGCAAACATCACGGCCCCGACAGACCCAACCAGGATCAATCCTATCCACACCCAAGCCAAAGTCGGGGTGAACTCGCCTAGCAGCCGATAGGCCAAAATGATCAGGTCGTGGAAGCCATCAAGTCGCCGCCGCCGTAGAGGGCTGGTGGCTCAAATCCAAACACCCGGGCGCCGAAGCTGGTCTCATCCAACAACTCGGCGAGCCCGATCAGGCCGCCTATCGTCAGCGGCAGCCGCAGACCCCAAAAAAAGCAGATGCCAGTCCAGCGGCGAGCACTACGACAGACAACCATACCACGCTCGCCATTTCGATGATTCCGTCCTCCCGCAGGAGCACGCCACGCTTGTCCGGCAGGAAGATCGCCATCAGAGTCCAGCCGAAGGTGCAGATGCCCGTTAGGCCCAGTGCACAGACCAACCATCGGGATTGGTGGGGCGATTGCGACAGGCGGGAACCAGCTGGAACAAAAGAAGCAGCTGCGGCCACGACCGCAGCGCTATTGCTCTGGATTTCATGGCCGATGGGCGCCAACGTTCGTTTCCCCTGGAACAAATCTGTCAAAAAACTGTCACATATCGGCTCTTTCTGTCGAGGACGAGGCAAGCGGGGCTTTAACATTGTCGGCGAATGCTGCGACTGACGCTCGGTGAGCGGGGCGGACCAATGTGTGGTTTTCCCGTTGGCTTTCAACAAACAGGTGCCCGTGGTCAGCGCCAGCAAAATCTCCTCCGCCTCGCTCCACTGTTGATAGAGCCCGTTCAGGCGGGCGCCGACAGGCGTCCGTGGGCATTGCGCGAATCGTTCCTTCCCTATTTCTCGGTGGAGAATTCCACGGAGAAAAAGGGTCTCTTCAAATCCGCGCTATCCTATTGGACAGGGCTCCCGGACCTGAGCCGATTGGGGGATAAGCCACCCAGCCCGGCCGATGCCGGCTATTTCGCCGCCAACGCGACGGCGATTTCCGCGGCGAGGCGGGCATTGTTCTCGACGAGCGCGATATTCGTTTCGAGGCTGCGCCCCTCGGTCATGTGGAAGAGGTTGTCGAGGAGATAGGGGGTCACCGCCTTGCCGGAAATCCCTTCGCTTGCGGCATTGTCGAGCGCGCGGGTGATATAGATTTCCATCTCCTCGCGCGGAATCTCGTTTTCCTCCGGCACCGGATTGGCGACGAGCATGCCGCCGTCGACGCCCAGCAGCTCGCGCATGCGCTGGAAATTGGCGATCGCCGCCGGGCTGTTCAGCATCAGCGGGCTCTTGAGGCCG
>JAPSJG010000508.1 GCA_031178305.1 Sinorhizobium sp. | reverse complement strand
CTTCGCGTTACTGCTGTTCGTCGAAGGGCGGGTAGCCGTCGTTTTCTTCGATGTCCTCGTCGATCTTCTCGGCCGCGGCGGTCAGCGCCGCCTTGACATCGCCGCCGTTGAAGATCTCGTCGACGGCTCCCATGAAGGCCGAGGTGATCGCCGGATAGGCCGGATGCGGAGGCCGTGCGATCGCGGTCTTCGACGCCTGCTCGAAGGCGACCGCCATCGGGCCGCCGGGGGCATACAGCGGTGAATCGGCAGCGAAGCTTTTCAATCCCGGATATCCCGAGGTCTCTTTTGCATGCTCCCGAAGCTGCTTGTCCTTCAGCATGAAACTCACGAACTTGCCGGCAATGTCGGGGTGTTCAGAAGCCGTGGTGATGCCCCAGATCCACGTTCCGTTGGGGCTCGCGCCCTTCGGGCCTAACTTCGGCAGCGGCATCACGACTACATCGTCCTTCATCGAGGCAGCGGCTTCGGCATAGAACCAGTGGCCACCGAGGGCGAGCGCCGCTGGATGCCCCTCGGCGAAGAACTGGTTGGTGCCGGAAGATTGCGGCACGACCCAGCCGTTCTTCACCCATTTTTGCATCATCGTCAGCGCCTCGACGCAAGGATCGCTGTCGAGCGTGCCGGCGGATTTCCAGGTGTTCCGGTCGATCAGGTCGCAGCCGGCCGATTGCAGGATCGGGCCGTAGGCATAGGTGATCCATTCGGTCTTGATGCCATAGCCGCGGAAGGTGTCGATCGGCCATTTGACGCCTTCGAGCTTCGAGAGCTTCTCGAGGTAGCCCTCGAACTCCTCGCGTGTCCAGGCGTCGTCCACGCCCTTCGGGATGCGAGCGCCGATCGCGTCCAGATATTTCCTGTTGCCGTAGAGCACGACAGAGGAGTCGGTGAGGCCAACGGCGTAAAGCTCCTTGTCGATCGGATAGGTGCCCTGCGCGATGTTTGACTCGGTCATGTCGTCAAGAATGTCCTTCTCGATCAGCGGCTTGACCGGTAGCAGGTAGCCCGACCAGACGTAGTTCGCCAGGAAGGGTGCATCTAGCTCCATGATGTCTGGCATCTGCTTGGCCATGACGGCGGCACTGAATTTCTCGTTATAGGCATCGTGCGGCGCATAGATGAGTTCAATGTCGATGTCCGGATTGGCCTCCTCAAAGCGCTTGGCCACCTCTCCAAAAGTCGAGACCCAGCCGGGATCGCCCTGGTGCATCATGCGGATCACCGTCTCCGCTTCGGCCTGAACGCCAATCAGGGCAGTAGATACCGCCAGCACTGCAAGTAAACGTTTACCCATCATCGCTCCTCCTCACGGGTTTAATGCTGCAATTCAATTCAAACGGATGACCGCTCCACCAGTTGGAACGGCAACTTGCGTACCTCTGCAGGCACGGCGTCGCCCGCCAGCAGGATGTCCGACGCCATGCGGCCCATGGCCCGATGCGGTAGGGCCATGGTCGTCAGAGGCGGATCGAGGCGCGATGCGATGTCCACCTGATTATCGAAACTCGCCACGGCAACATCATCCGGGATCTCGGCGCCGACCCGGCGCAGCGCCGCATAAACCTCCATGGCAACACGGTCGTTGCCGCAAAGGATTGCATCCGGCCGGTTGGAGCCGCTCATTAGCTCAGTGACGTGGGAAAGAACGAGGCTGTGCGCCCGGTCGCTGTAGACTGCCCTGCGGACTGCCGGAAACACGCTGGCGCTGGCGCCATCGAGCCCCGCCTCGGTCATCGCCTGCCGGAAGCCTGCCTCGCGCAATTCGCCGGCGAGCAAGCCCGGCAGATTGATGAAGGCGATGTTGCGGCGCCCGGAATCAATGAGGTAGCTGGTGATCTCGTGCGCCGCGCCGAACTCGTCCGGCACCAGCGACATCACACGGTCATTCGCCTCACGGCAATTGATCATCACGCCGACGGCGCCGGCAAACTCCTCCGGCAGCGCTACGGTCTTGTGGTACATGGCGGCATAGGCGATCGCGCGCGGGCGAAAACGTCGGACTTCCTCCAGCACCGAGGCCAGATCCCGGCGGCCGCTGAGTGTCATTGCGAAAACCGCCATGCCCGCTGTCCGTGCCGCCCCATCGAGGCCGCGGATGATTTCGGTCGCAAATGGCGAGGTGATCAATTCATCAGCGACGACCCCGATCAGCGGCATCCAGCCCTGCCGCATGCTGCGTGCGGCGAGATTGGTGACGTAACCGAGTTCCTCCGCTATTTCCTTGATACGCTGCCGCGTTTCGTTGGACATGCGCGCCGACCCACCATGCAATGCGCCGGAGACGGTCTTGACGGAGACGCCTGCACGCTCGGCTATGTCGCTCAATGAGATCGTCACGAGTGCGTCCTGGGTTAACGTTTACTCAGCTACCTACCATTGGCGGGTTCCAGGAGTCAATCCCGCAGGCGTCCCCAGGAGTTTCGCATAGGCGGCGCGGTGGGGAAGAGAATGCAACTTCTGCGGAAGGCCCTCAGAGGGCGTCCCTTACGCTTTTCGTCTTTCTGGAATATATTAGAAAACTGAATTTCGACGAATGGTAGCAGGAAGGACCTGCGCCCATTCGCCCGCGCGTCCTTGAGATCGAGGTCGCTTCAAGGAGACATGGAGCAGGGCGGCTTCCATTGGCATTCGTTTCGCGCGACGAGACCCTGAGGCTTGGCGCATGTCCCGTGTTCTCGCTCTAATATTCTTCGTTCTGGCGACTTTCGCCTCGCATGCTCAACCTGCGCCAGAGGCGGAGCGTGTCGCGCTCGTCCTGCACGTCGACGGTGCAATCAGCCCGGCAACGGCGGAATATGTGACGAGGGGGCTTCAGCG
>JAPSJG010000507.1 GCA_031178305.1 Sinorhizobium sp. | reverse complement strand
TATGGTTTCCGAGCCAAACGGCTTGGGGGGAGACGTTTTGGTATAGGGAGATTTCTCATGGAGCAGCATTCGCTTCCTTCCCGCAGCGCCGCGCCGGCGGCTGCCGCGGTTACGGCTTCGGCCATGTCGTCCAATCCTATGAAGTATCGCCGGGCGTCGCTTACCGCGGCCATATTCCTGATGGCGACCTCGGCCATCGGTCCCGGCTTCATTACCCAGACGGCAACCTTTACCACCAAGCTCGGCGCGGCCTTCGCCTTCGCGATCCTCGCCTCGATCCTGATCGACTTTGTCGTCCAGCTGAACGTCTGGCGTATCGTCACGCTTACGCGGATGCGTGCCTCCGACATCGCCAATGCCGCAATTCCCGGCAGCGGCTATGCCCTTGCCGTCCTCGTCATCATCGGCGGCCTGTTCTTCAACATCGGCAATATCGGCGGCACCGGCCTCGGCCTCAACGCCATGATCGGCCTCGACCCCAAATGGGGCGGCGCCATCAGCGCGCTTATCGCCATCGCCATCTTCCTGTCGAAACGCGCCGGCATCGCCGTCGACCGGCTGATCGTCGCTGCCGGCCTGATGATGATCGCGCTCACCGTCTTCGTCGCCTATGTCTCCGGACCGCCCGTCGGAGAGGCGCTTCGCCAGACGGTACTGCCCGACACGATCGATTTCGCCACCATCACCACCATCGTCGGCGGCACGGTCGGCGGCTACATCACCTATTCCGGCGCCCACCGCCTGCTCGACAAGGGCATGGTTGGCATCGACAATCTCGGCGCGGTCAATCGCGCTGCCCTCACCGGAATCGCGGTCACCGGGGTCATGCGCTACGTGCTCTTCCTGGCAGTCCTCGGCGTCGTAGCCGGCGGTGTGACGATCGACGTCTCTGGCCAGGGCGCAAACCCTGCCGCCCAGGCCTTCCAGGCCGCGGCCGGCGAGATCGGCCTGCGCATCTTCGGCGTCATTCTCTGGGCGGCGGCAATCACCAGTGTTATCGGTGCGGCCTATACCTCGGTATCCTTCGTCACCGCCTTCAAGCAGGACATGAGCGAGCGCGCACGCAATCTCGCGACCGTTGTCTTCATCGGCGTGTCGCTGATCGCCTATCTCCTGATCACCACGCCGCCCGCGACCATGCTCGTCTTTGTCGGCGGCCTCAACGGCCTCATCCTGCCGATCGGCCTCACCCTTTTCGTCTATGCCGGTTGGGCGCGTTCCGATCTCATGGGCGGCTACCGCTATCCACGCTGGCTGCTCGTGCTCGGCGCCGCCGTCTGTGCGCTGACCTGGTACATGGGCTACAAGTCCGTCGGCCCGATTTTCGCAATGCTTAAACCCTAAGCGGGTTGAGGAAATTGTGCGCGGGTTCCGCGCACATCCCGCTTCAATTCTCGAGGAGGAACGTCATGACGGCGATCGATCTCAACAGCGATCTTGGCGAAAGCTATGGCGCCTGGCGGATGGGCGACGACGAGGCGATGCTCGCCATCGTATCAAGCGCCAATGTCGCCTGCGGCTTCCATGCCGGCGACCCGGCCGGCATCCTGCAAACGGTGAAGGCGGCGGCGGCAAAAGGAGTTTCCGTCGGCGCGCACGTCTCCTACCCGGATCGCGTCGGCTTCGGCCGGCGCGACATGGACGTGACCAGCGCCGAGCTCACCGCCGACGTCATCTACCAGATCGGAGCGCTTAAAGGCATTGCGGCGGCGGCGGGCACGACCGTCCGCTACGTCAAGCCGCACGGCGCGCTTTACAACCGCATCGCCACCGATCCGAAACAGGGCGCCGCCGTGGTCGAGGCGATCAAGGCCGTCGACCCGAAGCTGGTGCTCATGGGACTTGCCAACGCACCGATCCTCGAGCTCGCCCGCAAGGCCGGCCTGAGCGTCGTCGCCGAGGCCTTTGCCGACCGTGCCTATACGCCCGAGGGGCGCCTCGTATCGCGCCGCGAGGCGGGAGCCGTGCTTCACGATGCGCAAGCGATCGCAGAGCGGATGCTGCAGCTCGCGAAGGAAGGCACCATCGGGGCGATCGACGGCAGCGTCATCCGCATTGAGGCGCAGTCCATCTGCGTGCACGGCGACAGTCCCGGCGCCGTCGAGATCGCCCGTGAGATCCGCCGCAGCTTCGAGGGGGAAGGCGTCGTGGTGCGCTCCTTCCTGCCCGCCGCGTGACGTGAGGCAGTCGCCATGGAACAGCTTCGTCACGCGTCTGTCGAAACGGCACGCGTTGCGCGCGCCCGCTACCGCGCCGGCACTGTGGAGCCGACCTCCGGTGTCGCCCCCGGCCTCACGCAGGCGAACCTGATCGTGCTGCCGCGGGACTGGGCCTTCGACTTCCTGCTCTATGCCCAGCGCAACCCGAAACCCTGCCCCGTGCTCGACGTCAGCGATCCCGGCTCGCCCACCACAGTGCTTGCGCCGGGTGCGGACCTGCGCACCGACCTGCCGCTCTACCGGATTTGGCGCGACGGCAGGCTCGTGGAAGAGACGCCGGACGCCACTGCCGCCTGGGCCGAGCACCCCGACCTCGTCGCCTTCCTGATCGGCTGCAGCTTCACCTTCGAAGCGGCGCTTGTCGAAGCGGGCATCGAGGTCCGCCACATGGCGGACGGCCGCAACGTGCCCATGTATCTGACCGACCGACCCTGCCGCCCCGCCGGGCGGCTCCACGGAAACATGGTCGTTTCCATGCGGCCGATCTCCGCCGCCCGCATCGCCGACGCCGCCACCATCTCCGGCCGGTTTCCGGCCGTCCATGGCGCGCCGGTCCATATCGGCGAACCGGAGCTGATCGGCATTCGCGACCTTTCGAA
>JAPSJG010000062.1 GCA_031178305.1 Sinorhizobium sp. | reverse complement strand
TCGGCGCGATCTCGCGCTCGAGCGCCTGGATCAGGTCGTTGGTGTGGGCGCCCGCCTTGTTCCAGAAGAGCGCCGAGACACGCGAAAGTTCATCGCCGGCGATCTCCAGCGCGACGATGGTGTTCTCGAAGGTCGGCGGCTCCGGATTGTTGGCGATCGCTTCTATCTCTGCTTCATGGGCCGCAAGCGCCGCATCGAAGGCGGGCGCGAAATCCTCGTCTTTCACGGCATCGAAGCGCGGCAGGCCTTCGTGTCCGGTCCAGCGGACGAGGGCAGGGTTGAGCGAAACGGTGACGGTCATTGAGGTTCCTTTCGCATGCAGGACCGGCAGGGCCGGAAAAGGGCGTCTCGGGCGCAGAGAGTCAGTGTCCCGCCGACAGCGCCGCGCGTCTTATCAGACGCAATCAAACGCGCAAAGCTCGCTGTAGCACTTTGAATTGCTGCATGTCTTTGTCCATGAATCGAGGTCGTTTTAAAGAGACATGCAGTAGGGCAACGGTCAAGGCTTGTTATGCCTGCCGCTCGGGTTGCGATCGGCCATTCGAGCGTCGCGCCATGATTCCGTCAAGCGGAAAGGGCGATGCACCGGCATCCGGCGCCGCGCACAATTCTTTCGCCGGCGCGATTTCCCTCGATACGAAGTTGCGCTAAGAGCGCTACAGCGCCGCGGGTCTTCTCGGACGCACGACGGTAGCTGTAGCCCTTAAAGTGCTGCATGTTCCCATCCTTAAATCGGGTGGGAAAGGGAACATGCAGTTGTTTCCCCGCAAGAGGATGATCCATGACTGTGCGCAATCTCTTCCTTCTGCCCGGCGACGGCATCGGCCCGGAAGCCATGGCGGAAGTCCGCAAAATCATCGACTACATGAATGCCGAACTTGGTACCGGCTTCGTGACGGACGAGGGCCTTGTGGGTGGCTCCGCCTATGACGCCCATGGCACGGCGATCTCGGAAGGGGACATGGCGAAGGCGCTTGCCGCCGATGCCGTGCTCTTCGGCGCCGTCGGCGGACCGAAATGGGATGCGGTGCCCTATGAGGTGCGGCCGGAAGCGGGCCTCCTGCGCCTGCGCAAGGATCTCGAGCTCTTCGCCAACCTGCGCCCGGCGATCTGCTATCCCGCGCTTGCCAGCGCGTCCTCGTTGAAGCCGGAACTGGTCGAAGGCCTTGATATCCTCATCGTGCGCGAACTGACCGGCGGCGTCTATTTCGGCGAGCCGAAGGAGATCATCGACCTCGGCCACGGCCAGAAGCGCGGCATCGACACGCAGGTCTACGACACCTACGAGATCGAGCGCATCGCCGGCGTCGCCTTCGAGCTGGCGCGCACCCGCAAGAACCGCGTCTGCTCGATGGAAAAGCGTAACGTCATGAAGTCGGGCGTGCTCTGGAACCAGGTGGTTACCGAGACCCACAAGGCGAAATATCCGGACGTCGAGCTCGAGCACATGCTGGCGGATGCCGGCGGCATGCAGCTCGTGCGCCAGCCGAAGCAGTTTGACGTGATCGTTACCGACAACCTCTTCGGCGACATGCTTTCCGACGTCGCCGCGATGCTCACCGGCTCGCTCGGCATGCTGCCGTCGGCCTCGCTTGGCGCGCCGGACGCCAAGACCGGCAAGCGCAAGGCGCTCTACGAGCCGGTGCACGGCTCGGCTCCGGACATTGCGGGCAAGGGCATCGCCAACCCGATCGCCATGATTGCCTCCTTCGCCATGTGCCTGCGCTATTCCTTCAACTTCGTGAAGGAAGCCGACAACCTGGAAAAAGCGATTGCCAACGTGCTCGACAAGCGTATCCGCACCGGCGACATCATGGCGGAAGGCTGCCGCAAGGTCGGCACCACCGAAATGGGCGATGCGATCCTAGCTGAATTCAAGGCGCTCTCGGCCTGAGAGCATTTCCGTTCCAATCCGCGAAAAGACACCTCCGGTCGCCACCGGGGGTGTTTTTTCCGTGACCCTTGAATTCGCGCAATTCGCATTCAAATCCATGATAGCCACAGTGGATGAGTGAAATGCGCCTACCGCTTTCCAGCACCGCCTGGATCCTGCTGACGACCATCGTTCTGATGCTTGCTTTGATGCCGCTTGATCCGCATCTGGCGGAATGGGCGCAGGATCTGCCTGAGGGCGTCGTCGACTTCAATGAGGCGATCACCGACTTCGGCACCTTTGGCTGGATGATCTACGCGTCCGTCTTCCTGATGATCGTCGCATTCATTGCCAGACGCACCGCGCAACGCGAGACGGTGCGGCAACGAGCGCGAACGGTGCGAAGTCTTTCCGCCTATTTCCTCCTGACGATCGGCACCGCCAGCGTCCTGGTTCACGGGCTGAAGTTCCTGATTGGCCGCGCCCGTCCGGAGCTTCTGGAGGATTATGGCGCCTATAGTCTGACGCCTTTCGCCGGCGAGCACGTGTTTGAGAGTTTCCCCTCCGGGCACTCGACCGCAGCCGGTGCCCTGTTCGGGGCCTTTGCGATGCTGATGCCGCAGTTCCGGCCGCTATTCTTCGTCTCCGCCATGACGATCGGCACCTCGCGTGTGATCGTCGGCGCCCATTACCCGAGCGACGTGGCCGCCGGCCTGCTGCTCGGTCTCTGGACAGCGGTGATGATCGCCTTCCTCTTCGCCCGGCAAGGCTGGCATTTCCGATGGGGCGCCAATGGCTGGCCGGTGTCGGAGACCGCGCAAACCGTTGCGCGGGACGAGCCGCAATAAAAAGCCGGCGCGGAAGGCCGCGCCGGAAGTGGGAGAGGTCTCTTGCAGCCGCGCGTCTGATAAGAAGCGCGGCGTGCTAGTCTCGGACGAAGAGGATGTCAGAAAAGCGCCTGCGGAGGCAGGGATGCTTTCGTTCTATGACTTTGGTCTAATGCGGCGATCGTCGAAACGGGACGCGCGGGTGGGGCCTTTGGCTCTCCGAGAGTTGCTGCCAGGCGCCGTCTGCGGCTTGACTCTTGCCGAAAAGCCGGTATGAGCAGCGGCGAACGAGGAAACCGCCATGGGACCCATTCTTGCGTCCATCGCTCAACCGATCCTGCCGGCCCATGCCGCCGGGCGGGTTCGAATTTTCTCGCTCGCCAGCAAAACAACGGCCAAAACGACGACGAAAACCGTCTGACGTCTCTGGCCCTCCGCTCTCTCCCCGGTAAGGCCGGGGACAGGAACCTCGCGGCAAGGAACCGCGCGGCTCCCCTCCACCAGACGAGGAGAGACAGAAAGAGAGCTTTGATCATGGGTTTCAAGATTGCAGTCGCAGGCGCCACCGGCAATGTCGGCCGGGAAATGCTGAACATCCTTTCAGAACGTGGGTTTCCTGCAGACGAGGTTGTGGCGCTCGCTTCCTCGCGTTCCATCGGCACCGAGGTCTCCTACGGCGACAAGACGCTGAGGGTCTCCAATCTCGAAACCTATGATTTCTCCGATACGGACATATGCCTGATGTCGGCCGGCGGCGCGGTTTCGCTGAAATACTCGCCGAAGATCGGACAGCAGGGCTGCGTCGTGATAGACAACTCCTCCGCCTGGCGCTACGACGCCGAGGTGCCGCTGATCGTGCCGGAGGTCAATCCGGATGCGATCTCCGGCTTTACCAAGAAGAACATCATCGCCAACCCGAATTGCTCGACCGCCCAGCTGGTCGTCGCGCTGAAGCCGCTGCACGACCACGCCACGATCAAGCGCGTGGTGGTTTCCACCTATCAGTCGGTTTCCGGTGCCGGTAAGGACGGCATGGACGAGCTCTTCAACCAGACGCGCGCCGTCTTCGTGGCCGATCCGATCGAGAGCAAGAAGTTCACCAAGCGCATCGCCTTCAACGTCATTCCGCATATCGATGTCTTCATGGAGGATGGCTACACCAAGGAAGAGTGGAAGGTTCTCGCCGAAACGAAGAAGATGCTCGACCCGAAGATCAAGGTGACCTGCACTGCCGTGCGCGTTCCGGTCTTCATCGGCCATTCGGAATCGATCAACATCGAGTTCGAAAAGGAAATCACCGCCGACGAGGCGCGCGAAATCCTGCGCGAGGCACCGGGTTGCCTGGTCGTCGACAAGCGCGAGAACGGCGGTTACGTGACGCCCTATGAATGCGCCGGTGAAGACGCGACCTACATCTCGCGCATCCGCGAGGACGCAACCGTCGAGAACGGTCTCAACATGTGGGTCGTCTCCGACAACCTGCGCAAGGGTGCGGCACTTAATGCCGTCCAGATCGCCGAGCTTTTGGTCAATCGCAGCCTGATCAAGCCGCGCAGCAAAGCCGCCTGAGGCGACGAGCCATTACCCCGCCCGGATCGTCATGGACCGGACGGGCGCGCGAAATATGGCAGAGCGGGGAGGCCGGCGATTCTTCTTGCGCCCCCTCCAGCTTCCACTGCATGTCTCCTTAAATCGACCTCGATTTGAGGGCAAAGACATGCAGCAATTCAAAGCCTATGGCGACCTTTGCGCGTCTGAGAGGATGGGCGGCGCCGTAGAATTGGGCCGGCGATGGATTCACGTGAAACCATAGCCGCCTTCCGGACGACGGCCGGGCCGGCCGGTTTCAGCGTTTTCTTGGACACAACAGACGGGCAATCACGGGGTATCTCATGCACAGGATGAAGCGCACAGCGGCGGGGCTCGCGGCCCTCATCTCAATGGCGATCCTTCCCACGGCCGCTTTCGCGGCGCAATGCGGCAATGACGGCGGCCGGTTTTCGGCCTGGGTGCAAGAGTTCAAGCGCGAGGCCGCCGGCAACGGCATCGGCCAGTCGGTGCTCGATCAGGCGCTCGGCGGCGTTTCCTACAGCCGGGCAACCATCCGCGCCGACCGTGGGCAGAAGAGCTTCAAGCTCTCGCTCGATCAGTTCATGCAGAAGCGGGGCGGCCAGGTGATCATTTCGCGCGGCAGGAAGATGCGCGCGCAGAATGCCAAACTCTTCGACTCGATCGAGCGGCGCTACGGTGTCCCGGCCGGTCCGCTTATCGCCATCTGGGGCATGGAGACCGGCTTCGGCTCTTTCCTCGGCAAGGAACACACGCTGTCCGCCGTCGCCACCCTTGCCTATGACTGCCGCCGCTCCGCCTACTTCACCGAACAGCTCTACGCCGCCCTTCAGCTTGTCGGCCGCGGCGATCTGAGCCCGTCTGCCCGCGGCGCCGCCCATGGCGAAATCGGTCAGACGCAGTTCCTGCCGCTCAACGTGCTGAGATATGGTGTCGACGGCGACGGCGACGGTCATATCGACATGGTCCGCTCCAAGGCGGACGCGCTGGCCTCGACCGCGAATTTCCTGCGCGGTCATGGCTGGCAGCCGGGCGCCGGCTACCGGCCCGGCGAGCCGAATTTCGTCGCCATCCAGGGCTGGAACGCCGCCAGCGTCTACCAGCAGGCGATCGCCATTATCGCTTCCGAGATCGACGGCGACTGAAGAGGAACCGATCGCGGGGGGCGATTTAGCCCCTCATGCGGCCTGCCCGTCCTCCGCAGCAGCTGCGCTGGAGCTGCGGAGGGTGGACCGGCCACCCTCTCACCGCAAGCGGGGCGAGGGGGACCCGCGGCCATTCGGCACGAATTGAATCGGCCCTTGCTCACAACCCGGGCCGGACGAAATCGCCGGTTTTCGCGTCCATGACCCAAAGCTCGCCGGTCGAGATATCGAACCAGGCGCCATGGAGCCGCAGCTTGCCCTTGGCCTCAAGGACCTGCACGCAAGGAAAGGTCCTCAGATTGGCCACCGAGTTGCGGATCGACACGCGCTCGAGCGACCGTTGGCGTTCCGCTTGGGTCATGCAGTTGTTGCTCTGGATCTGTTCGGCAGCAGGCTTCAGCAAGTGCATCCAGCGGCCGATGAAATCGCCGGGAGAGAGCGGCTCCGCATCCGGGTCGAGCGCCGCCTTGATGCCGCCGCAACGACCGTGGCCCATGATCACGATGTCGCTGACGCGCAGGGACTGGACGGCGAATTCCAGAGCGGCGGAGGTCGAGTGATAGTGTCCGTCCGGCTCGTAGGGCGGCATCATATTGGCAACATTGCGAACGACGAAGAGCTCCCCCGGTCCGCTGTCGAAGATCGTCTCCGGCGCGGCGCGCGAATCGCAACAGGCGATCACCATCGTCGTCGGCTTCTGTCCGCTCTCGGCTAGCGTCCGGTAGCGTTGCTGCTGTTCGCTGAAACGGCCACCCATGAAATTGCCGTAGCCGGTCAGGAGATGTTCCGGAAAGCTCTGCTTCTCCATCAGTTACCCCGTGTCATCCACTGCATCGATCATTGCTCATGGCCTCTCGGATACCATGGAGCGCCGAAGTGTTACAGCGCGCGTTGTGTGCCCGAAAGGGTGAATAGCCTTCATGAGACATTTCTTTTGTGCCCGCCCGCCTATTTGCGTCGCATTTGACCCGGATGCATGAGGCGGCGCATCTGCACCATCGCCAACGGCGTCGCCAGGCTCGGGGCGTCCTGTTCGAGCGTCAGCTCGTCGGCGCCCCGCTTGGCGGTGCGCGCTATGACCTCGAATACGCTGGCGGTCGCCATTCGCAGGGCGGGCTCCTCGGAAAGGCCCTGCAGGAGCCGCGCAAGAAAGACGGCCGCGAGCAGGTCCCCCGCACCGTTCGGAGGATTTTCGACCAGCCTATGCTCGGCAAGCAGGGCATGGCTACCGGACAGGTAGAGATTGCCGGTGCCACCGTTCATCATCGCGACCGCCGACGTGACGAGAACCCGCGGCGGCCCAAGCCCGAGGGCCGCTTCGAGAATTGCCGCATTCGTGTCGAGTTCCGCACCCGCCAGCCAGGAAAGTTCGAAACGGTTCGGCGTCGCCAGTGACGCAAGCGGCAGCAGCCTGTCGCGAACGGAGGCGGCGACCTCGACCGGGATATAGAGCCCGTTCGCATCGCCGATCACCGGATCGCAGGCGTACAAAAGGTCGGGATTGCGTTGCTTGAGCGCCGTCACCAGTCGGGCGACTCCCTCGGCCTGCCCAGCCGTACCGAGATAGCCGGAAAGAACCGCCCGCACTTCGCCGATCCAGGGCGCATCGATGAGATCGTCGACGATCGACTGGAACTCCGCCTCGGGCATCGTCACCCGCGTCGCGCGGCCATGGCCGGGATGCCATGACAGGATGACGGTCGGCAGCGCCCAGACCCGGTGCCCGAGCGTCTCCAGCGCGAAAACCGCCGCGCGGTTGCCGACCGTGCCGCGGACCACGTGACTGGAGATGACGATGATGGCGCCGGGCGCGGCAGGAATTTCGGACATCGGGCGATCCTTGGGCTCTGTTCTACTGCATGACTCCCGACCAGGGTCGCAGCGACCTTGCGTGTCGGATAATACACGCGGCGCTGTGGGTGTGATCGCCGACTGTCGCGGCCGTGTCAACGGGATGTTGATAGGCGACCGGAACCGGAGTTCGGTCATGCCCGGTGTTTTCGTTCGTTTGCGCCGTTATTGGAGAAATTTCTGCAAAATCGCGCCAGATTTTAATGGATTTAGGTCGATTCCGCGTAAGATTCTCCAAATACAGGCTCGATTTCGCCCAAATCCATCATAAAACGGTCGCCATAGGCCATGGTTCTGGTAGGTTCGTCTATCATATTTGGGGAGCGACTTCATGGGCGTGAAATACAATCCGAAGCGGGATCGGCATATCGATGCCGCCCGGGCAGCGGTGGGCAAGATCGGAGTCGACACTCTGCCGCCGGAGATCCTCTTCGGGGGCGCGAGCAACGACGACCTCAACCTTTATTCGCCGGATATGCTGGCCTTGACCGCGGCGCACGCCCGCAAGGAGCTGGCCCGCTGGGACGGTGGCAAGCCGCAGGTTTCGGTGGAAACGGTGCCCGGAGTCGCGCCGGGCGGCACCGAGGTTTCGATCATCGCCATCACCGAGCGCAACATGCCGTTCCTCTATGACTCGGTCATGGGCGAGGTGACGAGCACCCATCGCGACATTCACCTTGCCATTCACCCGATCCTCGTCATGGTACCGGGCAAGCCGGTCAAACTTTTCGATCCGGAAGAGGCAAGCGATCCGGCGCACCGCGTTAGCCACATCCAGATCCACCTCGGCAAGCTGACGCCGATCGAGGAGCGCTCGCTCAGCAAGCGCATCACCGACGTCCTCGAGCAGGTGCATCAAGCCGTGCACGACTGGCCGGCCATGACGACGCTGCTCGACCAGGTCATGCGCGAGCTAGAGGATTACAACGCCTCGCGCAAGAAGAGCGATCGTGACGAGGCGCTCGCCTTCCTTCGCTGGCTAAGGGATGATAACTTCACCTTCCTCGGTATGCGCGAATACACCTATTCCGGCACGGGCGAGAATGCGACGGTCGAGCGCGGCAGGGGCAGAGGTCTCGGCATCCTCTCCAATCCGGAGGTACGCGTCCTCAGGCAAGGCAACGACGCCGTCTTCACCACGCCGGAGATCCTGGCATTCCTCGAAGGTCCGGACTTCCTGATCGTCACCAAGGCGAATGTGAAGTCGGTCGTGCACCGCCGCGCCCATATGGATTACATCGGCGTCAAGCGCTTCGACGCGTCCGGCAATGTCATCGGCGAGTTGCGCATCGTCGGCCTCTTCACCTCGACCGCCTATACCCGCCAGGCGGCGGAGATTCCGCTGCTCCGGCACAAGATCGAGAAGATCATCGACCATTTCGGCTACGACCCGCAGAGCCACTCGGGCAAGACCCTGGCGAATACGCTGGAATCCTACCCGCGCGACGATCTCTTCCAGATCGATGTCGGGCTTCTCGCCGCCTTCTGCGAACAGATCAACGAGCTCGGAGACCGGCCGCGGGTGCGCGTTCTGCCGCGCATCGACCAGTTCGACCGCTTCGTCTCGGTCATCGTATTCGTACCCCGCGAACAATATGATTCCAGCGTCCGGGAGAAGATCGGCGATTACCTCAAAACCGTCTATGACGGCCGGGTCTCCGCCTATTATCCCGCCTTCCCGGAAGGGGGGCTGGCGCGCGTGCACTTCATCATCGGTCGCTCGGGCGGCAAGACGCCGCGCGTCCCGCAGGCCAAGCTCGAGGATGCGGTGCGCACCATCGTCACGCGCTGGACCGACCGCTTCAACCTGCTCGCCCGCAACGAAGGCATCGAGCTTTCCGCCGGCGAGGCCTATCAGGCCGCCTTCACGCCCGCCGAAGCCTATGCCGATCTTGGCGACATGTCGGCCTGCAAGAGCGACGACCCGATCCGCATCTCCTTCTATCACCGTCATGGCGATAGGCCGGACGCGCTGGAACTGAAGATCTTTCACGCAAACCACCCGGTCTCGCTCTCCCGCCGCGTGCCGCTGCTCGAAAACCTCGGCTTCCGGGTGATCAGCGAGCAGACCTACGATATCGGCGTGCGTGCCCATGCGCAGGAGCAGTGCAATGTCGTGCTGCACGACATGGAGCTCATCCATCGCGACGGACATGCGGTCAACCTCGCCAAGGCCGGCGCTGCGCTGGAGGAGGCTTTTCTCGCCGCCTGGAACGGCACGATCGAAGACGACAATTTCAACCGGCTGGTCCTCTTGGCGGGACTGACCGCCCGGGAAGTAACGGTGCTGCGCAGCTATGCGCGCTATCTGCGCCAGGCGGGCATCACCTATTCGCAAGGCTACATAGCCGACACGCTGAACAAGTATCCGGCGATTGCCGCCGATATCTTCCGCCTGTTCACGACGCGGCTCGACCCGAAGGTCGAGGCAAAAACGCGTCTGAAGAAGACCAACGCCATGCTGGCCGCAATCGAGGAGGCGCTCTCGGCCGTGCCGAGCCTCGACGAGGACCGCATACTGCGCCGCTACGTCAATGCGATTCAGGCGACGCTCAGGACCAACTATTTTCAGAAGGATGCGGAAGGCAGGCCGCGGCCCGTCCTTGCCTTCAAGCTCGACCCGAAGGCGCTCGAGGGCCTGCCGGAACCACGCCCCTTCCGAGAGATTTTCGTCTACGGCACCGAGGTCGAGGGTGTGCACCTTCGCTTCGGCAAGGTGGCGCGCGGCGGGCTTCGCTGGTCCGATCGGGCGCAGGACTACCGCACCGAGGTGCTGGGTCTCGTCAAGGCGCAGCAGGTGAAGAACGCGGTCATCGTCCCCGTCGGCGCCAAAGGCGGCTTCTACCCGAAACAGCTTCCCGCCGGCGGTACCCGCGACGAAGTCTTCAGGGCCGGGACGGAGGCCTACAAGACCTTCATCCGCAGCCTTCTGTCGGTGACTGACAACATCGTCGGCCCGGATGTGGTGCCGCCTGAGAACACGGTGCGGCTCGACGGCGACGACCCCTATTTCGTGGTCGCGGCCGACAAGGGAACCGCCACCTTCTCGGACACGGCGAATGCGCTGGCGCAGGAGGCGGACTTCTGGCTCGACGACGCCTTCGCCTCCGGCGGCTCGGCCGGCTACGACCACAAGAAGATGGGAATTACCGCCCGCGGCGCCTGGGAGGCGGTCAAGCGGCACTTCCGCGAGATGGACATCGACATTCAGACGACGCCCTTCACCGTTGCCGGCGTGGGCGACATGTCGGGTGACGTTTTCGGCAACGGCATGCTGCTTTCGGAGAAGATCCGGCTGATCGCCGCCTTCGACCATCGCGACATTTTCATCGATCCGAATCCGGATACCGATCTCTCTTTCGCCGAGCGCAAGCGCATGTTCGCCCTGCCGCGCTCGAGCTGGCAGGATTACGACCGCAAAGCGCTTTCGCCGGGAGGCATGGTCATTTCCCGCGCCGACAAGCTGGTGACGCTGACGCCCGAAGCCATGGCGGCGATCGGCATCGACAGGCAGAAGGCGACACCTTTCGAGATCATGAACGCCATTCTGAAGAGCTCGGTCGACCTTCTCTGGTTCGGCGGCATCGGCACCTATGTGCGCGGCAGCAACGAGACGGATGCCGAGGTCGGCGATCGCGCCAACGACCCGATCCGCGTCACGGCGGAAGAGGTGCGCGCTCGGGTGATCGGCGAAGGCGCCAATCTCGGCGTCACCCAGAAGGGCCGCATCGGCTATTCGCTCAATGGCGGGCGCTGCAATTCCGACGCGATCGACAATTCGGCGGGCGTCAATTCCTCCGACGTCGAGGTCAATATCAAGATTGCGCTCGCCTCGGCCATGCGCGACGGGCGCCTCACACGGCCCAAGCGCAACGCGCTGCTTGCCGCGATGACCAGCGAGGTGGCCCATCTGGTGCTCCGCAACAACTATCAGCAATCGCTCGCGATCTCGCTGACGGAGATGCAGGGCCTGGGCAACCGCACGCCGCTGGCGCGGCTGATGGAACGGCTCGAGGCCGACGGTCACCTCAACCGCAAGGTGGAGACCCTGCCGGCGGATCAGGCCATGGCCGAGCGCTACCAGGCGGGCAAGCCGCTGACGCGGCCCGAGATCGGCGTCCTGCTCTCCTATGCGAAGCTCGTGCTGTTCGACGATTTGATCAAGAGCGATCTTCCGGACGACGTCTATTTCACCGCGACGCTCGAGCGCTACTTCCCGGCAAAGATGCGCAAGACCTATGCCAGCGAGATCCAGGGTCATCGGCTGCGCCGCGAGATCATCGCGACGATGCTCGCGAACGAAGCGATCAACCGCGGCGGCCCGGCCTTCGTCTCGACGCTCACGGACGCGACCGGCTTCCTGCCTGCCGACGTCGTCAAAGCAGCCGTACTGGCGCTCGACGGCTTCGATCTGCCGCGAGTCTACAGCGACATCGATGCCCTCGACAACAAGATCAGCGGCGTCGCCCAGAATCGGCTCTATCAGGAAGTCGGGCGGATATTCTCGCTCGTTACAGAGAGAGCACTGCGCACACGCGCTGCGGAGGGACCGGTTACCGAGGCGGTTCAACGCCTCAGGGACGGCCTGCAAAAGCTCCGCGCCACGACACGCGCGGCGATTTCCAGCGAGAGCGCCGAGGAGGCACAGCTGAAGACGACCGCCTTCATCGAGAGCGGCGTGCCGGCCAATCTCGC
>JAPSJG010000061.1 GCA_031178305.1 Sinorhizobium sp. | reverse complement strand
TTCCTACAACGACGGCACGGCCAATCAGATGGGCATGTTCCACGGCCAGGTGGTCAGTCTCGGGCTTGACGAGATCCGTGGCATGATGGCCAGGATGGAGGACCGCTCACTATGCGAGGATCCCGGCGCCGTGGGTGCCGAAGGCACGGAGGTCGCGCAGGCCGGTGAGCACGCGGCCATAGCGGTCGAGGCACATGGCGGGCATTGAGCCCACGTTATCCGGTTTCGAGAATGACAGAAAAAGCCCACCGCTCGCGCGACGGGCTCTCTTGCATGAGATTATCTTGGCTCAGTCGACCTTGTGGCGGCGGGCCGGGAAGAGAATGACGTCGCGGATCGACGGCGAATTGGTGAGCAGCATGATCAGCCGGTCGACGCCGATGCCGAGGCCGCCGGCGGGCGGCATGCCTTGGTCCATGGCATCGAGGAAGTCTTCGTCGAGCGTCTTCTCCGTCTCGCCGCGGGCGTGCGACTGTTCCATCTGCTCGACCATGCGCGCCCGCTGCTCGACTGGATCGTTGAGCTCGGAGAAGGCGTTGCCGATTTCCCAGCCGTTGCAATAGGTCTCGAATCGTTCCACGAGCCGCGGCTCGCCCGGCACCTCCTTGGCGAAGGGAGAAATGTCCTTCGGGAAGTGGATGACGTGGGCCGGCTGGATCAGCGTCGCTTCGACCCTTTCCTCGAAGATGAAGGCGAGCACCTCGCCCCAGGTCGCATCCTTCTCGACCTCGAGGCCGGCATTTCTGGCCGCCTCGCGCGCCTCCTCGTCGGTCTTGATGGCGAGGAAGTCGACGCCGATCGCATCCTTCACGGCCGCCGGCATCGAGACGCGGGGGAAGGGGCCATTGAAGGACAATTGCTTGTCGCCGAATTCGAACTCGGTCTTGCCGTGGACGGCCAGCGCCAGCGCCTCGAACATGCGTTCGACGAGGCCCATCATGTCTTCGTAATCCGCATAGGCCCAGTAGCACTCCATCATGGTGAATTCCGGATTGTGCCGGGTGGATACGCCTTCGTTGCGGAAGTTGCGATTGATCTCGAACACCTTGTCGGTGAGGCCGGAAACCAGCACGCGCTTCAGGTAAAGCTCGGGCGCGATGCGCAGATACATGTCGAGCTTCAGCGTGTTGTGGTGCGTCTTGAAGGGTTCGGCCGTCGCGCCGCCATAGATCGGCTGCAGCATCGGCGTCTCCACCTCCATGAAGCCCTCGTCCTCAAGGAAGCGCCGCAGGCTCGAGACGATGCGGCTCCGCTGCTGGAAGCGCAGCTTCGATTCCTCGTTGACCATGACGTCGAGATAGCGCTTGCGGTAGCGCGTCTCGATATCGGCAAGGCCGTGATACTTCTCCGGCATCGGCAAGAGCGACTTGCAGAGCATGGTGATCTCTTTGGCGTTCACCGTCAGTTCGCCGCGCTTGGTGCGGCGGACCTCGCCGGTGACGCCGATGATGTCGCCGAGATCTATCATCGGGAGCAGGGCGCGAGCCTCTTCGGGCGTTGTGTCCTTGTGCGAGAAGATCTGGATCTTGCCGGAAGCGTCATGGAGATCCATGAACATCCCGGAATTGCGCGAGGAGAAGACCCGGCCGGCAACGGTCACCGTCTCGCCGCTTTCCGTGTCCGGCTCGAGCCCGGCATATTTCTCGGCGAGTTCGGCATTGGTGATGGTGCGATGAAAACGCGCCGGGTAGACGTCGCCGATCTGCTCGCGCAGGAGTTCCAGCTTCTGGGCGCGCACTTCGGTTGCGTCGGAGGAAAGGCCGGCGTTTTCAGTCTTCGGATTCATCGTCTTGTCCTTACTTTCCGCTGCCGACCATGGAGGCAACCACCTGCGACGCCACCTTCAGGCGCTGGCGGACGACCGCGCGGCCGAGCAGTTCCATCGAATCGAAGAGCGGCAGCGAGCGCTGCGAGCCCGAGACGGCGACGAAGAGCGGCGCGACGATCGCCTTCAACTTCTTGCCCGTCGCTTCGGCGACGGCGCGCAGTTCCGCTTCGATCGATTCCTTGTTCCATTCGAGGATCTTTTCGAGATGCGGCTGAACCGTGTTCAGGATGTCGAGCACCTCCTCGGGCGTGGCCTTCACCCCAGCAAAGGCGGCGGGCTGCAGGCCGAGATCCGACTTGAACAGAAAGGCGGCGAGGTCCGGCAGTTCCCCGAGCTTCGAAATGCGTGACTGCGAGAGTTTCAGTCCTTCCCTAAGGCGCTCGTTCTCCGACGCCCAGGCGAAGACGCGGGCGGCGAATTCCTCCTCGGAGAGCTTCTCGCGGATCCAGCGAGCATTCAGCCAATCGAGCTTCTGGATGTCGAAGATCGCGCCGGCTTTCGAAAGGTTTTCCGGATCGAACTTCTCAGCCAGTTCCTCCATCGTCAGGAGCTCCTCGCCTTCGGCGATCTGGATGAAGAAGAGGCCCAGAAAGTTCATCAGCGCTTCCGGCAGATAGCCGAGAGCCGTGTAATAGGAGATGGAGGTCGGGTTCTTGCGCTTCGACAGCTTCGACTTGTCGGCATTGCGCATCAGCGACAGATGCATGAACTTCGGCGGTTCGAGGCCGAGATACTGATAGATCAGGATGTGCTTCGGCACGGAGGCGAGCCATTCCTCGCCACGCGCGACGTGGGTGATCTTCATCAGGTGGTCGTCGACGACGTTCGCGAGGTGATAGGTCGGCATGCCGTCGGCCTTTAAGAGCACCTGCATGTCGACCGCATCCCACGGGATCTCGACATCGCCATAGACTCCGTCATGGAACTTGCAGGAGCCTTCGGCCGGGATCTTCATGCGCACGACATGCGGCTCGCCCGCGGCGACGCGCGCCGTCACTTCCTCGGCCGAGAGGTTCAAGCACAGGCCGTCATATTTCGGCGGCTTGCCGGCGGCCCGCTGCGCCTCGCGCATCTCTTCCAGTCGCTCGGGCGTGCAGAAACAGCGGAAGCCATGTCCGTGTGCGACGATCCTCTCGACATAGGGCCTGTAGATGTCCTTGCGGTCGCTCTGGCGATAGGGACCGTAGGGGCCGCCGATATCGGGGCCTTCCGACCATTTCAGGCCGCACCATTTGAGCGCATCGAGCACCTTCTTCTCGAATTCCGGCGTCGAGCGCGTCGCATCGGTATCCTCGATGCGCAGGATGAACTCGCCGCCGTGCTTCTTCGCGAAGAGATAGTTGAACAGCGCGATATAAGCGGTGCCGACATGCGGTTCGCCGGTGGGGGAGGGCGCAATGCGCACTCGGACTGCTGAATCTGCCATGGTCTTGCCCGTCTTGACGTGCTTTAGCCCCTTGCCGATTACCAGCGAGCGGGCGCGTATCTTATGGGAAGGAAAGGCCCACAGGGGCGCTCTACCGGCGGTGTCGGCGGGCAATTCCAGTCGGCAGGGGTGAGACCATAGAAAGCCCCCTATGTCAACGGAAACCGGAAGGCGACTGCTTCTGCAGTGATGATCGTTCCGCAGCGCGGCGGAACCGGGCCATTTTCCACCATGGAGGCCCGCAAACTGCGGGCCTCCCGGAGACGCGATTAGTGAATCTTCTCGGCCCGTTGCTTCTTCAGCCGAGCGTTGCGGGCTATCATGTTGAGGCCCTCGACCAGCGCCGAGAAGGCCATTGCCGCATAGACGTAGCCCTTCGGGACGTGGAAGCCCATGCCTTCGGCAATCAGCGTTGTGCCGATCATCAGCAGGAAGGCGAGCGCCAGCATCACGATGGTCGGGTTCCGCTCGATGAAGTTGGCCAGCGGCGTTGCTGCAAAGAGCATAACGGCAACGGCGATGACGACCGCGGTGACCATGATCGGCAGGTGCGGCGTCATGCCGACGGCGGTGATGATGCTGTCGACGGAGAACACGAGGTCGAGCAGCAGGATCTGTCCAATTGCGGAGGCGAAGCTGTTGATCGCCGAGGTGGCGATGAAATCCTCCGCGTGATCTTTCGGATCAACGCTGTGGTGGATTTCTTTCGTCGCCTTCCACACGAGGAAAAGCCCGCCGGCAATCAGGATCATGTCCTTCCAGGAGAAGCCGTGGCCGAAGGCTTCGAAGACCGGCTGGGTCAGTTGCACGATCCAGGCAATGGTGCCGAGCAGCGCCAGGCGCATGAAGAGCGCGAGCCCGATACCGATGCGGCGGGCGCTGACCCGGTGAGCCGCCGGCAATTTGTTGGTGAGGATCGAGATGAAGATCAGGTTGTCGATGCCGAGCACGACCTCCATGACGACGAGCGTGATCAGGGCGACCCAAGCCTCGGGGCTTTGGACAAGCGTGAGAATTTCCTGCATCGGCGATCTTTTCCTTTCCTACCATCAGCAAAGCGGATACCGCTTCCGGCGCGTCGTCGCGCAAGATCGTCGCAGTATTTAAGGATACTTCTGAAAGTCGCAAGCACCGCCGCCTCTTTCGCGGCGTCGTTGCGATGCGAAGCGATCACTCTTTTATGAGGACCGATCGTAGTTGCGCGGTAGGGCTGCAGCGACCTTGCGCGTCTGATCAGACGCGCGGCGCTTTAGGGGTATGCGCAGCACGCGTCGACAGTTTCCTTCGACGTCCTCAGCAGTCGTTCTGCTCGACCCAGCAAATTTCCTGATTGAAGTTTGCAAGTATGTCCGCAACCGTCGCCTTGTTCCGCGGCATCAATGTCGTCTCGATCTCGGTAACCGATTTTGATCGGGCGCGGGACTGCTATGCAAACGTGCTTGGTTTCGGGAAGCCGATCTACGACCTGCCCGAGGCGGGCTGGATCGAGTTCTCTCCTGGCGGAACGGATGGAAACGTTTCGGTGACATTGGCCGAGAGCGGCTGGGCGCCCTCGAGGGGAACCACCATTGTCCTCAACGTCGAGGATTGCCATTCAGCGGTCGAGGAACTGCGCCGTCGCGGCGTGCGGTGCGAGGACGCGCAGGTATTTCCCGGCTTCGTAACCTTCGCGAGCTTCTACGATCCCTTCGGCAATCGCCTGCAGATGTGCAGTCCGGCTTAGAAATATTTGTATCAGCGCGCTTCTCTTCCATAGGCGGCCATGAAAACGCGGATGGCCGATGAGACGTTCCTTTCGATCTGCTCGGCCGGGACCGCATCGCACATGCCGAAGAGGCGGCCCTTGAAAAGCCCGGCCATCGAAAGCTCGATGAACTGTTTCGCCGAAAGTTCCGTGTCATCGATCGAGAGCGTGCCCTTGATCACTTGCTGGTCGAGGTAGGCCTTCAGGACCGTGTAGCCGTTTTCCGGCGTGGCAGTAAAGAAGCGTTGCGCCAGCCGCGGCATGCGGTCGATTACGCCGAGCACGGTGCGCATAGCGCGGATCGTGTAGTCGGAGGTGATGCTGGTGACAAGCGTCACCCCGAAATCGTGAAGTGCTTGCTCAATCGGATCATGGTCGTTCAGCGACTGCTTGATGCTGCTGACGATGCGGTTTCGCTCCCGCGCGATCAGCGCCTCGAACAGATCTTCCTTGTTCTCGAAATAGACGTAGAGGGTGCCCTTCGAAACGCCCGCTTCGCGGGTGATGTCGTTCATGCTGGCTGCATCGAAGTTGCTGCGCATGAAGACGCGCTTGGCACCTTCGAGGATCTGTTCGCGCTTCACCGGATCCGCGCCGGCGGGACGCCGACCGCCGCTCCCTGCCTGCTGTTCCTGCTCCTGCACGCGACTTTCCTGCTGTGCGCTTTTCGCTGAAGTCATGATCGCCGGATTTCCACTCCTCACATTGATCTTCGGTACCGATCCAAAAACCATAAACGCGATCGGCCCCAATAAAAAGCAAGGGTTGTTGGGGGGCTACGCTCTTTGCCACTCAAGCCACGATTTCTTCGAACCGTCCGGTTCGATTTGCGCTTGATATGCGGCGGGAAAGCCATTATGTCAATCGATATCGAACCGAACGGTTCAGTCAATTTTAGCAAATAACGATTGTCAGGTCGGTGTCCCATGTCCATTAATAACACCTCCAGCGCCGCCCGTGTTCGTCCCGTGGACGACGATTTCGAAGTCACGGATGCCTCAAGCGAGACCAAGAGTCCGAGCAATGAAGCCTCGTCGGCGACGAAGCGCCCGGCCACCGCCGAAACTGCGGCGTCCGAAAAAACACGCCGCAAGCCGATCCTGCCGGTTCTGGGATTGGCGCTCCTCTCTGCGGCCGGTTGGTACGGTTATGACTGGTGGACCAACGGCCGCTTCATGGTCTCGACCGACGACGCCTATATCGAGGCGGACATAGCCACCATCTCGCCGAAGGTTTCAGGCTATGTCGCCAGGGTCGACGTGGTCGCGAACGAGCATGTGAAGGCCGGCGATCCGCTCGTCACGCTTGACGATGGCGACTATCGCATCGTCGCGGAACAGGCCGATGCGCAGATTGCAACGCAGAAGCTGGCACTCAGCCGTTTCGATGCGCAGATCGCCGGGGCCGAGGCGAGCCTCAATCAGGCGGAAGCGCAGAAGAGGGCCCTCGAAGCGGCGCTTAGAGGCGCGGAACTCGCACAGAAGCGCGCAAGCGAGCTTCAATCGAAGGACTTCGGCACCGACGCTGCGCGCGACAGCGCTGAGGTTGCGCTTGATCAGGCGCGGGCAAACCTCGCTGGCGCCGACGCCAATATCGCCGCGGCCAAAGCCAATATCACCGTACTCGAGGCGCAGCGCACGGAAGCGGAAAGCACGATCCGCTCGCTCGTGCTTCAACGCGACAAGGCCAACCGCGATCTCGGTTTCACTGTCCTCAAGGCGCCCTATGACGGGGTCATCGGCAATGTCTCGGTCCAGGTTGGCGACCTCGTCTCACCTGGCCAGCGGCTCGCTGCCCTCGTTCCGGTGGACCAGCTCTATGTCGGTGCGAATTTCAAGGAAACCCAGATTGCCCATCTGGTGCCGGGCTCGAAGGTGAAAATCCACGTCGACGCCTATGACGAGCACTCCATCGAAGGCACCGTCGCGTCGATATCCCCGGCCTCGGGAGCGGTCTTCTCGCTGCTGCCGGCGGAAAACGCCACCGGCAACTTCACCAAAATCACCCAGCGCGTTCCAGTCCGCATCACGCTCCCGGCCGACGCGCTCGCCAAGGGAAACCTCCGCGCTGGCCTCAGCGTCGTGGTCGACGTCGATACTCGCACGGCGCCCGAGCCGTCGAAGGTCGCCGAGGCGAAGTAGGCAAGAGCGAGGAGCGACCGACATGGCTGTGACGGCATTGGCGGGTCCGGCGGCAGGCCCCGCCGCGGCTGAGGAGCGCATGGACCCGAAACGACTCATTGCCTTTCTGGCAATGGTCGTCGGCATGTTCATGGCAATCCTTGACATTCAGATCGTCTCGGCCTCGCTCGCCGAAATCCAGGCGGGCCTTTCGGCGGGATCGGATGAAATCGGCTGGGTTCAGACCTCCTATCTCATCGCCGAGGTCATCATGATCCCGCTGTCGGGAACGCTTGCCCGCATCGTCTCGACGCGCGTCCTCTTTTCCGTCGCCGCCGCCGGCTTCACCGCGGCGAGTGCGCTCGCCGCGACCGCCACCAATATCGAGCAGATGATTGTCTACCGGGCGATCCAGGGCTTTATCGGTGGCGGCATGATTCCTTCGGTCTTCGCCGCGGCCTTCACCATCTTCCCGCCGTCGAAACGCAATCTCGTCTCGCCGATCATCGGCCTGATCGCGACGCTGGCGCCGACCATCGGCCCAACGGTCGGCGGATATTTGAGCCACGCCTTTTCCTGGCATTGGCTCTTTCTCGTCAACGTCATCCCCGGGATCATCGTGGCGACGCTGACCTGGACATTGATCGACTTCGACGAGCCGGAACTGGGGCTGATGAAGAAGTTCGACTGGTGGGGCCTTCTCTCCATGGCGATCTTTCTCGGCTCGCTCGAATACGTCTTGGAGGAAGGCAACGCCAATGACTGGTTCAATGACGAACATATCGCCATAGGCGCGGTCGCAGCCGGGCTCGGCGCCGTCGTGTTCTTCTACCGGGCTTTCACGGTGGAGTTTCCCGTTGTCGATCTCCGGGCTTTCGCCAATCGCAACTTCACCTTCGGCTCGCTCTTCTCCTTCGTCATGGGTGTCGGCCTCTACGGGCTCACCTATCTCTACCCGCTCTATCTCGGGCGCATCCGCGGCTATGATTCGCTGATGATCGGCGAGACCATGTTCGTCTCGGGCCTCGCCATGTTCTTGACCGCGCCTGTTGCGGGTTTCCTGGCGGGTCGCCTCGACCTCAGGCTGATGATGGGCATCGGCTTTGCCGGGTTTGCGGCGGGTACCTGGATGCTGAGCCATCTGACCGGCGATTGGGACTTCTGGGAACTGTTCGTGCCGCAGATCCTGCGCGGCTGCTCGCTAATGCTCTGCATGGTGCCGATCAACAATATCGCGCTCGGCACCCTGCCGCCCGCACGCATCCGCAATGCCTCGGGCCTCTTCAATCTGACACGCAATCTCGGCGGCGCCGTCGGCCTTGCCGTCATTAATACGATTCTCACGCAGCGGCAGGACTTCCACTATTCCCGGCTTGCCGAGCACGTGCAATGGGGTAATCCCGCGGCGGTGGAGCGCTTGGTGAACATGACGTCGAATTTCGACGCCTACGGCCTCGACGGCGCGACCGTTGCGCTCAAGCAACTGACCGCAATGGTGCAGCAGCAGGCGACGATCCTGTCCTTCGGCGATATCTTCCTGCTCCTGACCGTGCTGTTCCTGGCGATGATCGCCGGCGTCCTGATGATCAGCAAGCCGCAGGGCGCCGGGCCTGGAGACGGTGGGCACTAGAAGATCCCACCTGGACTGCAAAATGCTCTTGGGAGAGACGAAAGCGATGCCGCCCCCCCCGCGGGGCGCGTCCGGCCCAGATCGCGCCCATGTGCATTCAATCGGCGGAGCGCGGCACAGAAACGGACTTGTTGTTTGCTGCATTAAATGCGCGCGACCGGGTCTGGATTTTGAGCTTATTTAATACTAACCACAAGTCAATACTCTCCACCGCTGCTGATTCCTCCTAAAATGGAAACGCAAGATGCTGCAATGGCTCAATAGGCCAATAGGTTTTACCGAGGAACTATCAGGAAAATCTTTCTCCCCTTCAAGAGCAAACTACTATACCGGGCCGCCAGGGAAGCCGATTCAACTGCTTGTGCAAGCAAGAAAAGATTTTCTGTCGATCTGGCGCGCAAGCGACTACAAAGAGAAAGTTTCTGAGATACGGGTGCTCGGTCGACAGATTGTCATCGTCAACTCGCCCGAACCGATCCGGCACGTCGTCGTCAAGCGCCACGAAAACTTCCAGCGCAAGACCCCACAGATGCGTCGTGCGCTTGAATTCCTCCTTGGAGATGGGCTTTTTATCTCGGATGGAGATACGTGGAAACAGCGCCGCCCCCTCGTGACCGACATAGTGCACGCAAAAAGGGTGCCCTCCTTCGGGCCGATCATGGAGCGCACGTCGGTCGAACTCGTCGAGCGCTGGAAGCGAATACCCGAGGGTACACCCATCAACGCGCTTCACGAGATGGCCGGCTTGACTGCGGAGATCATTGCTCGGAGCGTCTTTGGAAACGACCTCGGCGACGACAGCGCTGCGGCTGTGACGGAAGGCTTCACCAGTTATCAGGCCCTGGTCGACTCCATCAATATTGGCTACTTCCTCGGATTTGACGAAGGCTTGCCGATCTTTCGCACGCCAACACTGCGTCGCTCCGTCAAGCGCATTCACCGGATCATCGACAAGGTTGTGGAGGATCACCTGTCCGGTCGCGGCGACCACAATTCGATGGTCGAGCTTCTCGTGCGCCGCCAGATGAAGAGTCCGGAACTGAAACTCGATGTTGTCGCCCTGCGAAATGAGGCCGCAACTATTTTCATGGCGGGCCATGAAACGACAGCTTCGACTTTGACCTGGGCCTGGTATCTGCTGTCCAGGGCACAATGGGTGGAAGAGGCGTTGCATGCCGAGATCGGCCGTGTTTGCGGCAGTCGGATTCCGACGATAGACGACGTACCGCAGCTCGAGCTGTGCAAGGCAGTGATCGAAGAAACACTCCGCCTCTACCCTCCTGTCCCGATTCTGGCACGGCAGACCCGTGACGCCGAGATGATCGGCGACGTCGCCGCCGAGCGCGGTTCCCTCGTGCTGATCGTACCTTGGCTGCTGCACCGCACGGGGAGCCTGTTTGAGCGGCCGCATCATTTTCGACCGGAGCGTTTCATGGGCGGGCGCCGGCCCAAGCCCTATAGCTACATACCCTTCGCAAGCGGGCCACGGGTGTGCCCAGGCTTGCATTTTGGCCTGACGGAAGCTGTCCTCTGCCTGGCAATCATTGCCCAGCAATTCCGCGTCGTCGTCGCGAGCACCCACAAGGTGGAACCAGTCTGCCGCCTGACGCTGCGGCCCAAAGGGGGCCTGCCGATCACACTCGAGAAACGAAATGGAGCGCCGCGTGCCGACCGGTGAGGGGGTGGAGCCGCGCATGAAGAAGAGGAGCGCCTGGGTATTTTCCGAGCAAAGCACCCCCACGATTACCGATGTCCTGACAGGTAGACGGCGATCGCGCGACTTCTGGCGCCATGTGGTAACGAACAACTTCTGGAATGTTACCCACCTGCTCGTACATTTCGGACTCAAACTCCTTTCGATGAATGCCTGCTCGAACTTCGGAGCGAGCCTCGGCAGCTTCGCGATGCCGCGTTTTCACAGGATCGCTTCGAAACGTGCGCGTGACACGCTCCGGCAACTGTGCCCGGACATGAGTGATCGCGACCGTGACGAGCTTTTTCGCAGGAATTGCCGTTCGCAAGGACGGCTGATGACAGAATTTTCGGTTATCAATCGCCTCCAACGCCATCCCGAGCGCATGGAAGTCCACGGACTCGATGTCATTGCCGAAGCCGTTGACCGTGGGCCGGTCATCCTGGTTGGGATGCACCTCGGAAATTGGGAAATCACCCCGACCGTGTTGCAGGGCATCAATGTTCGCCCTCACGCCTTTTACGTCCCGCCAAAAGGGCGTGCAAAAGCCTGGATTGCCGAACGCCTTCGCCGCAAGGCTGGCCTAAGATTTCTGCCCCCCGGCGCGGCGGGCATTAAACCCGCTATCAAAGTTCTGAAGGACGGTGGCGTCGTCAGCATCTTCTGCGACGAAGGTTTCGGCGGCAAAATCCGGGGACCCTTCTTCGGACAGAAACCCCATCTCGAAGGGAATATCGGAGTTGCCATCCGCTTGGCACGTGTCACGGGCGCCACCATATGCCCGTGGTATTGCTTGCGCGGCGAGGGTTTCAATTTCGTATGGCGCTCGCTTGATCCGATCCGGCTCCCGCCTGAACACAGCCCTGGCGCACGGCGAGGCGAGGACCTCCTGCTGCTGAACGACGTGGTTGAAAGGGTGATTAGGGAGAACCTCGATCAATGGTATTTCCTGGACCATGCGCTTCGCGCACCATGACACCGCAATCTTGGTCTGGCCGCTCCGCGCCCTTCGACTCGTGTCTTTTGCCCTCCGTCTGCCTGTCGGGCACCTTCTCTCCCATGTTGAAGGGGAGAAGGGACTCGCCGCTTGTCTGGAGAAGAGCTAGAGTGGGGCAACTTCCACGCCGCCTCGGCGCACTTTCGTTCCCTGAGCACATATAGCGACTGCCCGTTTATTGCTGGTGGCGTATTTTTTGATTTACGTACATCAGAAATTCCTCTAAGGGTTTCCGAGGAGGAGAGGATGCGTCCAACCGTTCACGATATCGCCGCCGAAGCGGGTGTCAGCCTGGCGACTGTCGACCGGGTGTTAAACAACCGTCCGGGTGTCCGGGACGTGACGCGCGACAAGGTCGAGCGCGCGATCGCCAGCCTTGGTTACGTGCGCGACGTGGCTGCCGCCAACCTTGCGAAGGGCCGCAGCTATCAACTGACTTTCATCCTTCCTGCCGGCGACAACTCGTTCATGCGCGGTCTCGAGGCTGAGGTCAGGGCAGCAATGGCACACTCGGCAGCCGAGCG
>JAPSJG010000506.1 GCA_031178305.1 Sinorhizobium sp. | reverse complement strand
GGGCGTACGGACTCCGGTTCGTTTTTCGGCCTCGCGAATGGCCGCCGCAGCTTCGCAACCGCTCATGACCGGCAGCGAAACATCCATCAGCACAATTGCCGGGTGGAATTTCTTCCACAATTCCACCGCCTCTCTGCCGTTGGCGGCAATGCGATAGGAAACGCCAAGCCCCTCGAGTATCTGTGCGAAGACGAACTGATTGATCTGGTTATCCTCGGCGACCAGCACCTCCAAGTCGGACGCGACCATCGCGCGCACACCGTCGTTCTCGAAGGAAATCTCGAAATCCGCTTGCGGAAATTGCGATCGCGGCGGCCGGGCGTCGGCGCAGGCGCGGAAAATCTCCGCCAGCAGGCAACCCGCATCGGTCGTCGACGAGACCTCGATCAGTGCGCAGTCACGCCACGAGGCAAGGATGGCGGCCTTTCCGCCGAGCGCCTCGTCGATGAGCAGTGCATCGAGCTTCACGCCGCGGCTCGCTGCGGCAGCCGTGAAGGCATGGAACTCCTCGGCATTTCGGACGGCGCAGGCATCAAGGCCAGAGCCGCGCAGGCGGGCGACGATCCGCGCCTCAATCTCCGAATCGGCCGTCACCAGGAGCACGCGCAGGCCGCGCGCCGGCAATACCTCGATCATCGATCCCGTGTCGACGAGTTGCTGGACATTCAGCGCGCGGAACGGATCGTAGAAATTCTGGCCCGGCGTGAAGATGCTGTAATCGCGAATCTGCAGGCAGGAACTGCCGCTGTCGTCCGCGCCGTACCAGGCCGCAATGTCGGTTACGTCGTTCATGCAGGTGACGACGACATACCGGTTGGGCGAGCCGACACGATACTTGCGTGTCACGACCCAGAGGTCGCTGCCGTCTGCCCGCACGATGTGCTCGGCCTGCGAATGGGGCCTGCCTGTCGCCAGCACCTCCCGATCCGACTGTTCGAAGCGCTCTGCAAGGTCGCAATCCAGCAGGTCCCAGGCCGATCGCCCGAGGATCGCCTCCGCCGGCAGATCATGAATGGCGCAGAAGGCCTTGTTCACCGCAATATAGTTCAGGTTGCGGTCCTTGACGCAGATCGGATTGGGATGGGCATCGAGAATCTGCTCCGTGAGCTCGATGCGTTCGAGATCCGTCTGGACCTGCTCTTCCCGCTTCTTCTGTTCGGTGATGTCGCTGACCGACAGGATGCCCATGCCGCTCGGTAAGCGCCGCTTGCGCAAGCAAATCCACCGCGTGCGGCCTGCGCGCTCGACACTCTCGTAGCGTTCGCGCCAATGGAACGCCATGTGCTCGGCGATCCAATCCTCGCGTTTGGATCGGCGACGGCTGTTTTCCGGCAGAGTGCCGGGGCGAACGCCGGTGTCGTAGACGGCGCCGAGGAAATCGCGAAGCCGCGTGCCGGGCTTCAGCAGCCGGGCCGGAACCGGGAAGAACTGCACGATCGGAGCACTGGCAAAGAGAATTGTGTCGTCACGTCCACAGACGAGAAGCGCGAGTCCAAGTGCGTCGCAACTCGCCTCCAGAACCATCCCCATGATGTCCGCGCCCATCGGCGCCACATCGTCCATTGCCTTGCCCTCGTCCCGGCCACGGCATGGCCAGACCATACGCGCGGCGCTATAGCGGCCATTTTGATTTGAAACATGCTGGCCGGCCGGGGACGGCGTCTCTTCGGGCCCATGCGCGCAGCGTCCAGCAACGCTGCGGTACTCCAAAGAACAAAACCCGTGATCATTCAGGTTGTTGTGGAAAATCGCAGCAGAACGTTAAGGCAGGATTAAACCGGCAGGCCTCGTGGCAGAACGTCTTTGCGCCGCCGCATCGATGAACAAGAAATTCCCCTTTTCCTTATGCGCCGAATCCTCGAAAATGAGCCATGGTCATCAAGCAACTTTCCGAAACGCTTATCAACCAGATCGCCGCCGGCGAGGTCATCGAACGACCCGCCAGCGCCGCCAAGGAACTGATCGAGAATGCGCTCGACGCCGGCGCCACCAGGATCGAGATCGCGACCGCCGGCGGCGGCAAGACCTTGCTCAGGGTCAACGACAATGGCAGCGGCATGTCGCCTGCCGATCTGGAACTGGCGATTCGCCGCCATTGCACGTCGAAGATCAGCGACAGCCTCATCGATATCCGCACCCTCGGTTTCCGCGGCGAAGCGCTGCCCTCGATCGGATCGGTCGCGCGCCTGACCATCACCACGCGGGCAGCCGGCGCAAAGGAAGGCGCGGCTATCGCCATAGCGGGCGGCAGGGCCGAGGCCGTTCGTCCCTCGCCCGCCAATATCGGTACCGTGGTCGAGGTGCGCGACCTGTTTTTCGCCACGCCCGCACGGCTCAAGTTCATGAAATCGGAAAAGGCGGAAGCGGCGGCGATCTCGGAAGTCGTGCGCCGGATGGCCATCGCCTTTCCGAGGGTGCGCTTCGTGCTTTCCGGCTCCGACCGCTCGACGCTGGAATTTCCGGCAACGGGCGACGACCGGCTGGCACGGATGGCGCAGGTGCTCGGCAAGGATTTCCGCGACAACGCCATCGAGATCGATGCGGAACGCGAGGGGGCGCAGCTTACGGGATTTACCGGCGTGCCAACTTTCAATCGCGGCAACTCCCTGCAGCAATTTGCCTTCGTCAATGGCAGGCCGGTTCAGGACAAACTGATTCTCTCGGCCATCCGCGCCGCCTACGCGGAAACCATTCCGCACGGGCGCTATCCGGTCGCCGTGCTGGCGATCATGCTCGATCCCGCCCTTGTCGACGTCAATGTCCATCCGGCGAAGTCGGACGTGCGCTTCCGCGACCCGGGCCTGATCCGCGGGCTGATCA
>JAPSJG010000505.1 GCA_031178305.1 Sinorhizobium sp. | reverse complement strand
TGGACTCGCGACGTCATACGGCTCCTACATCGCCCCGCCGACGGACGATATCTCCGCGTTTCTGCGCGCCCTCGACAGTGCGGTGGCGCTTGGCGCCGCCAATATCCGCCTCTGGCCCGGCACGCGCTGGCGCGATTCCAATGAGTATAGCGCAGACGAGAGGCGCGCCGCGGCGGATGCGATCCGCGAGATGGGCGCCGAGGCGGCGCGGCACGGGATAAGCGTATCGCTGGAATATCACCCGCAATCCCTGACCGACACGACGCAGTCGGCACGCCGGCTGATCGACGCCATCGCCCATGACAATGTCTATCTCTATTGGCAGCCGCGGCCCGGACTTCCGCTCGATGAAGCACTCGCCGAGGTCGCCGAGATCGGCCCGCATGTTTCCCATGTCCATGTCTTCGCCTGGGACGCCGATCGCAACCGCTTCCCGCTGGCCTCGGCGGCTGACTACTGGCGGATGGTTCTCGCCGCCATGCCCGTTTCACGCTGGAGCGAAAGGCGCTTTGCCATGCTTGAATTCGTGGTGAATGACGACCCGGCGGCGTTTCTCGAGGATGCCTCAGTCTTGAGGGAGATCCTGGCGGGCTAAAGGGTCGCGCTAGCAAAGGCCTTGTTTCTGCACGAGCTGCGCCTTATCTCGACTCGTCGTGCGGTCGAGCATTGGCAAGACCCGCCTCTTCGGCCAGGGGGTGGTGGGAAGTCATGGTTCTCACCCGAGGAAAAGGCAGATGAACCTATCCCTACGCCTTGTTCTTCTCGGCCTCGGCTGGACGATGCTCGCCCTCGGCGTCGCCGGGATATTTCTTCCACTCCTGCCGACGACCCCCTTTCTACTGTTGGCGGCATGGCTGTTCTCCCGCTCTTCCCCGCGTCTCGAACAATGGCTTTTCGATCACCCGATGTTCGGGCGACCGCTCAGGGACTGGCGCGAAGCCGGCGCAATATCGCGGCGCGCCAAGCTATTTGCGATCGCGCTGATGGGCCTTAGTTTCCTGTTCTTCTGGCTTCGCCTAGAACCGTCCGCGCCGGCCGCAGCCATCGTTGCAATGATCATGATCGCCGTCAGCGCGTTCATCGTCTCGCGACCGGAATCATCCTGAGGAGGAGCTGCTCAAGCCAGCGCGGCCAGGATCAGCGCGGCATAGGTGAGTTGGTGCATCAATTGATCGGCGCCATGCATTGCCCAATAGGCGCGGGTCGTCTCATTGGCGCGGCTATGCCGCGACAAAAGCGCCTTTCCGTGGTCGATGAGATAGTGAACGACGAATTCGGCGAAGACGAGAATGGCGACACGCGTCGTGCCGATGTCGGCGAGCATCAGTGCCGGCACGGTTCCGAGCGCGTGCCCGCCCGCGTGGATATAGCCGCCGATCATTCGAAAATCGCCCTTGCCGCGAAGGATCCAAGCCGGCTGCAGCACGTAGTCAGCGACGAAATGCTTGAGCTGCATGCAAGCGAGCATCGCCGCCGTCGTGATCGCCATCTCCATCGCGCCCTCCCCTGGACCCAGCTTTTGGCTGGTCAATCGTATGCACGCCAACGGGCCTGGCTTTCCCGCGCACCTTCGCAAGCCCGAGCGGCCTCGTCATCGGTTCTTTCCCAAGCTCCCGCATTGTCGCCTCGCTGAGCACGATCTCGACCCCGCGCTCCTTGGCCACATTCACGAGCCGGCTTGCGAGATTGACCGTGTCGCCGATCGCCGTATAGCTCAGCCGCTCTACGGAGCCGATATTGCCGATGAGCGCCGTGCCGCTATTGATGCCGATGCGCACGCGGATTGCTTCCTCGTCAACCGTACTTGGCGGTCCCTCATGCATTGCCGTCCGAATGGCCATGGCCGCGCGGCAGGCGCGGGCGGCATGATCCGCCTGCTTGCCCGGCGCGTTCCAGATCGCCATGACCGCATCCCCGATGAATTTGTCGACGGTGCCCCCCTCGGCGTGGATCGCGGCGACGGCAATCGTCAGGAAGCGCGTCAGATGCGGCTCCACACCCGCTCCGAGCCTCTCCGTTAATTCGGTGAAGCCGGGCAGATCGGCAAACATCACCGTTACCTCGCAGAGCTCGCCGCCGGGCTTCGGCTCGATGCTGCCTTCGACCAGCGGTCGCACGACGTCGATCGGCATATAGCGGGCAAAGGCAGAAAGCCCGACCGCCATGCGCTTCAACGCTTGGGAGAAGTCGTCGAGCTCGGCCAGCAAGGTCGGGTGGTGTCGGACGCCCTCCAGCGAGAAGCGCTCGACTGCGCGCAATTGCTCTGCCAGCCGGGCGAGCGGCCGGGCGAAAAGAAAATTGGCAAAGCCGACGGCAGTTGCGGCCGCCAACCCCGCCATGGCGAGCACGATGATGGCGATGCGCCTGATATTCTCGTCGATGCCGCTCGCGAAGGTGGACCGGGGCGTGGCTGTGACAAGCCGCCAATTCTGGAATGGCAACCTCGACGAAGAGACGAAGACCGGCCCCAGGGCAGCACTTGGCACCACGACGCGAAACGCGTCGCCGCTGTTGGCCGCTGCCGCCTCCGCCGCAGCCGCTGTAACGGCATCGGAAGCGGGGAAATCGGCAAAGTGCGCCGCCATCGCGCTGTCGGACGGTTGCGATGTCGCAAGCACCCGCCCGCGCTCGTCAAGTACGAAGGCTTTGCTCAAGGCTGGGAAGTTGAGTGCCTGCAGCGCCTCGGACAGGCGCCGCAGGCTGACGGCCACCATCACCACGCCGGTAAACTTTCCGAAGGTCTCCACGCGCTTCGACAGCACGACGGCGGGCTCGAAACCGTTCGGCAGGACATTGGTGACCGTCCAGACGGGCTCTCCGCT
>JAPSJG010000504.1 GCA_031178305.1 Sinorhizobium sp. | reverse complement strand
GCCTGACGCGAACCTCTCAAGACGAGACGAAAAGGCCGGGTCACGCCCGGCCTTTTCGTCGTGCGGCATCGGCGTTGTCTCTCATGCATGCCCGGTCGCGGCGATATCGCCATCGACGAGACTTAAGGCGCGATCGAGATGGCCATCGAAGACAAGTTGCTGCTCGTCGAAAACCGCCGTGATTTCGGGCGCCCCCTGCAGGCGCACCTGCAGGGATTGCGCCAACCCCTCCTCGACGCCCTTTTGCAGGAGGTCGAAATAGCGAAGGCCGGGGCCGGTGACGAAGATCGGCATCGGCTCGTAAAAGCTGATGAGCCGGGAAATTCCGATGCCGAGCGCAATGCCCGCCTGCCGGAAGGCATAGCCGGACATGCGATGCCCCTGGCGCGCGCTCACCGCGATCTTGTCCATCTCGGCAAGCGGCACGAATTTTGCCGGAATCGTGTCGGACGGCACCTCGAAGGCTGTGCGCAGGATGCCGTAGAAACCGGCCGCCGCCTCGATGCAGCCATGGGCGCCGCAGCGGCAGAGCCCGGCCGAGGTCGCATGCAGCATATGGCCGAAATTTGGGGCGGAGACATCAAGTTCACCCGAGCGCCCCCTCCTCGCAAGGCCTAGCCCGATGCTGTGGCCGAGCGAGATGGCGGCAAGAGCCCTGAAGGCGCCATCCTTCGCTTCGGCCTGAGCCGCAAGCGCCTGGGCGACGAGCAGGGTTTCGTTGCTGAGGATGACCCGCGCCGGCCACTCTTCGCCCAAGAGCTTTGCGAAATCGAGCTCGTCGCTGCCGAAGACCGGCGACCAGATCAGCCGCGCACCCTCGCCCGCGACCAGCCCCTTGCTGCTGATCGAGATGGCAAGCACCTGCTCTTTGCCGATGCACGAGCGTTCGAGCAGGCGCTCGAGTGCCGCCGCAAACCGCTGCCCGAAAGCAGCCGCACCGGTATGATCCCGGTCGCGCGCCTCTTCGAAACGGTCGAGCAGCACCCCGCCATAGTCGGCAAGCGAATATTGGACGACATCGGAGGAAATGCGCACGACAACCACATAGCCGTGATCGCGTTTCGGCGCGAAGAGAACGCGCGGCCGGCCCCTGCCCCCCTGGACATGGTGCTCGCTCTTGGCAATGACGCCAATGCGCTCCAGTTCGGCGGTGATGGCGGAGATCGTCGCCGACGCAAGGCCGGTCTGCTCGGCGATTTCCGTGTGCGCGAGCGCGCCTTTACGGCGGAGTGCCGCAAGCACGAGGGCCAAGTTCTGCTGACGCACGAGCTCGGTGCTGGACTTCGTCAGCATTCTTCGCCCCCGGCCACGGCGGCCCCTTGAAACACATGCTCCTCCACAATGCCGCCCAAACACGCGGCCAAGCCGCTTGTTGACAGCCTTCTAAAACTCTGACATCTATTTTCTCGACTGTCGAGAAAAAAGCCTGCCGGGAGTGGCGGCGATGATTCAACGGCTCGTCGGGAAGCGCGCGGGAGGATCGTGCGCATCAACTTAAAGACCAAATGGGAGGTAAGTAATGAAATCCATTTTGAAGCTGATGGCGGGCGCTGCCATCATCGCATCCATGCATTCCGCAGCGGTCGCAAAGGACCTCGTCATCGGCGTCTCCTGGTCGAATTTCCAGGAAGAGCGCTGGAAAACCGACGAGGCTGCCATCAAGGCCGCGCTTGAAGCCTCCGGCGACAAGTACATCTCCGCCGACGCGCAGTCCTCTGCCGCCAAGCAGCTCACCGACATCGAGTCGCTGATCGCCCAGGGTGCCAATGCGCTGATCGTGCTTGCGCAGGACTCCGATGCGATTGCGCCTGCGATCGAGAAGGCGAACGCCGAGGGCATCCCGGTTGTCGGCTACGACCGCCTGATCGAGAACCCGGACGCCTTCTACATCACCTTCGACAACAAGGAAGTGGGCCGCATGCAGGCGCGCGAGGTGTTCAAGGTGAAGCCGGAAGGCAATTTCGTCTTCATCAAGGGCTCCTCCTCCGACCCGAACGCCGATTTCCTCTTCGCCGGCCAGATGGAAGTGCTGAAGGAAGCGGTTGACGGCGGCAAGGTGAAGAATGTCGGCGAGGCCTATACCGACGGCTGGAAGCCGGAAAACGCCCAGAAGAACATGGAGCAGTTCCTGACCGCCAACGACAACAAGGTCGATGCAGTCGTCGCTTCGAACGACGGCACCGCCGGCGGCGCCATTGCCGCCCTTTCCGCCCAGGGCCTTGCCGGCTCCGTTCCGGTCTCGGGCCAGGACGGCGACCATGCCGCGCTCAACCGCGTCGCCCTCGGCACGCAGACGGTTTCCGTCTGGAAGGATGCGCGGGAGCTCGGCAAGAAGGCGGCTGAGATCGCCGCGGCGCTCGCGAGCGGCAAGACCATGGACGAGATCGAAGGCGTGCAGACCTTCAACGGCGGCCCGAAGGGCGTCGAGATGAAGTCGGTCTTCCTCGCGCCGATGCCGATCACCAAGGATAACCTGAACGTCGTCATCGATGCCGGCTGGATCTCCAAGGAAGCCGCCTGCCAGGGCGTCTCCGCCGGCTCCGTTGCCGCCTGCAACTGAGGACGGACACTTGCATTGACCTCAGAACGCCGCGACGGGAGCCCGTTGCGGCGTTTCTATGAGGCGGTCTTGCCTTGCGCGGCGCTATTAGCATCCGCGTGAACAGCAAAGAAACAGTGGGGGACGGCGGCCATGGCCGAGACGACAGATACCGCACATTTCAATCGCGCCCGGAGCGCGACCGAAAGCCCGGTGAAGCGCTTCTTCCGCGCCACCGAGATCGATACGCGCCTGCTCGGCATGGTCGGCGCGATGCTGATCATCTGGAT
>JAPSJG010000060.1 GCA_031178305.1 Sinorhizobium sp. | reverse complement strand
GACGATACCGGCACCCTCATGGCCGAGGATCGCCGGAAACAGCCCCTCCGGGTCGGCGCCGGAGAGCGTGAAATCATCGGTGTGGCAGATGCCGGTCGCCTTCACCTCGACGAGCACCTCGCCGGCCTTCGGCCCTTCGAGTTGCACCGTCATCACTTCCAGCGGCTTGCCGGCCTGAACCGCCACGGCGGCGCGTACGTCCATTATTCTTCTCCCTTGATCTGCAAATGTTTGGCGGGCTAATGGGATCGTCCATAAAACAGCACGCGATACGCGCAAGCTGAAAAATACACGCTTTTAACGAATAGTCTGCTCGACCCGTTCAATCTCCATCTCGAGCGCAGCGATGACTTCTCCGGTCTGCTTGTGCAGCTTCTTGATGAGGCCGAGCTGCTTTCGAAGCCCGTCGCCCGGCACGTCCGCCGCATCGGCGTCCGGTGCTCGGCCGATGCCGGTGATCAGCCAGGCGGGCGTGACACCAAGCACGCCAGCCAGCATGAAAAGGCGATTGGCCCGAGGCTCCGCGCGGTCGCGTTCCCAGGAGGAGATGGTTTCGCCGCGGACCCCGAGCTTGCTTGCGAGTTCCTTCGTCGAAAGGTTCGCTGCGTCACGCGCTCTCCAGATGCGACCGCCCAGCGTGTCGTCGTCTCCATTCTGGCGCAGACGTTCAATAGCGGTTTCCGTAGAAAATAGCATGTTTGCTCCTTTCGCCTGTTGTCGTTGTCGGCGGCGCCGGAAGCGCCTTGACTGCCCGCGGTGGGGCGAAGGTGAGGTGAGCTTATAGGGCTTCCCCTGCGGAAGGAGCAATCCGTAGCGTCAAAAAGGCGGCCAATTGCGGCTCTCGGCCGGCGTCGGCTTTGTCGGTCCTAACCTGCCTCCGGGCGGGTGGGGCCGAAGACCGTCTCGAAAGCATCCCGAAGGCGGATGTCGACATCGGCCATCATAACGGGCAGGCCGAGGTCGACAAGGCTTGTCACGCCATAGCCGCGGATGCCGCACGGTACGATGCCATTGAAATGGTCGAGGTCCGGATCGACATTGAGCGAGAAGCCGTGAAAGCTGACCCATCGGCGCAGCCGGATGCCGATGGCGGCTATCTTGTCCTCGGCAATGGCTCCATCCGGGAGCGGCGGCTTCTCCGGGCGGCGTACCCACACGCCGACGCGGTCCTCCCGGCGCTCGCCCTTGACGTTCATCGCATCGAGAGTGGTGATGACGACGCTCTCGAGGGCGGCGACGAAGGCGCGGACGTCCTGCCGGCGGCGTCTCAGATCGAGCATGACATAGACGACCCGCTGGCCGGGGCCATGATAGGTGTATTCACCGCCCCGCCCGGTCGCAAAGACCGGAAAGCGATCGGGCATGACGAGATCGGCGGCATCGGCGCTCGTTCCGGCCGTGTAAAGTGGCGGATGCTCGACCAGCCAGACGAGTTCGTCGGCGGTGCCGGCCGCAATGGCAGCGGCCTCGCGTTCCATCATCTCGACCGCCTGTGGATAATGGATGAGGGAAGGGGCGATGCGCCAACGCACCGGCGGCGATTCCGGCGGAGCGAACATGCTTTGACTGAGGTCTTCTCGCTGCATGGGGGCCTGTATATGGCTGATCTTTTCGGCTTGTACATGGGATGTAAGGCGGCAAGAGTCCAGCGTTTCCAGCGCTTTGAGCGCGCGAGGCGGAAATAGTTCGGTTTGGTGTCAAATTTCTGTCGTCATGCCCTTGTGCACCCCAAATGCTTTTGCTACATGCAGCCCCGCCGACGCAATCGGCACCTACCACGATGCGGTCGTGGCGGAATTGGTAGACGCGCAGCGTTGAGGTCGCTGTGGGGCAACCCGTGGAAGTTCGAGTCTTCTCGACCGCACCAAGACTTTCCGGCAGTGTGCTGGCTAAGTGATATTTTTTCCTGCATCGAATTATATGGCAAGTCGTCAGCCGTCCTGAGTTCGCATGGTTGGTGCTACATTCGGCCCACAAACTGTGCCTCAGGTGGTAAATCGGCGCGGGCAGATTTTGGGAAACCGACCACGAGCGTCACTGCAACCGCTATCGTTCCCAACGCAAGCTGGCCAGACGCAGGGAGGGGGCGGAATGGCTCCTTAGCCGCGCATTGCCATCTCAGAAGGTGGAAGCAGCCGTACCTACTCACCCTCTCGGCGCCAAACCCAGCAAGGTGTTCTCATGTTCGCCGCCTATCAACGGAGAGACCGGGCTTCGGCGCGCCTCGGCCAACATGTGCGTCAATGTGCTGGGGCCCAGCATCATGTTTCCATCAACGGAGAGACCAATGATCTCAGAGCCGACCGGTCGGAGAGCTCGAGTTTCAGGAATATGTTGTGAATGTGGACCTTGACCGTTCCTTCGGTGATGTCCAGAGTTTTCGCAATTTCCTTGTTGGACATGCGCTTCGCCGCCATCATCGCGATGTCAGTTTCCCTAGGGCTCAACGGTGCAAGCAACTGACCCTTTCTGTCGCGTTGTTCCCGTTGCCGATCGACCGCGGCCTGAATGCTTGCATCGGGAAAGCAGCGGCTCCCGGCCGCCACTCGGTGGATGCAGTCGAGGAGGCTATCGGGGATGGACCGCTTGAACATGATACTGTCGACCCCGAGCGATACTGCTTCGCAAATCTCCTCGTCGTCCATTTCCGCCGTGAAAAGGATGACCCTTACCGGCAGCGTCCGGCTTCGGATCTCTTCGAGAAGCTTCAACCCGGAAAGACCGGGCATCCTCACGTCGACCACGGCCACGTCCGGCGGCTGTTTTTCAATGGCAGAGATGGCAGCAAGCCCGTCGCCGACGAAATGGAGCGGCTGCAGGTTCTTGTCGCCGGCAATCAGTCCCTTGAGCGCATTCAGGACCAGCGGATGGTCGTCCGCAAGCAGGACCGTCGTCCGCCCAATGTCTCCCATCGCTGTCTTCCTCATTACGGTTTCGTTCATTCGAGGGCGCCCCTGATCGTGACCGCTAGTCCCCGAGGCGAGTTGTCCAGCGAGAGCCTCCAGCCGAGTGCCTGTACGCGGCGGCGCAGCGAGTTAGACCCAATCTCCTCGGCGAGCACGGTCTCGTATTCGAATGTGCCGGATGGCTCTTGGAGACCCACACCGTCATCTCGAATCGTCAACGCAAACAGCGTGCGAGTGCTTTCTAGGTGAACTTCGAAACGGCTCGCGCGGCCGTGCCGGACACCGTTGGCGATCGCCTCCGAGATCAGCATGAAAAGACCCTTCGCTGCCTTTTCCGACATGACGAGATCGAGGGGCGCAACCGAAAGTGCGATCGTGCAGGCCCATTGCGCCTGCATCTCGACGAGCAGTTTGCGCAGACCTCCGGCGACGCGGCATGTCTTCTGCGCCGTCGGCTCGCCGGTCGCCTCTCGCACCAGCGTACGCAGCTTGTCCTGCTGCTCGCCGACAATGGCGCGTATCTGGGCGAGCCGATCCGCCGCCTGGGCGTCGCTCTCCTTCGGAAGCGAGGCCAATTGTATCGATACGGCGGCCATGCTTTGGAGCAGGTCGTCGTGGATGTCCCGCGCCAGCCTTTCGCGTTCCTCCGCTTTCGCGGCTTCGATCAGCCGCTGTCGGAGGTCGTGCTCGGCGATTTCATAGCCGATGCGCGCCGCCGCGACGCTCGCCAGCGGCAGCAGATCCTCCCCTGTTTCCTCACAGTCGATGAAGAGCACGAAGCCTTCGGCCGAGCCGCCCGGAAGCGGCGCCAGGATCATGCTTTCCACCTTCCCGCCCACGAGCCAATCCGGCAGCTCCCCCGAGCTGCCGCGCCAGAATTCCGCCCCGCCGCTCCTGCCGATCGTTTTAGGCAGCGTGTTCGCGCTCTCGCCATAGCTGACGAGACCACGGTCGAGCTCGACGATCCTAAGGAGCGGCCCCGATTCGTCGTGCCACACGGTCATTGCGCGTGTCGCTCTGGTGATCGCGGCCGCGCGGCGCAGAACGGACGCGATCGGCGTGTCGCCGCCGAGCCAGGCCTGCGCCGATGATCCTGCCAGGCTGGCGACGCCGTGCCGCATGCGTTCGATGATGCTGCCGAAATAGGCGAACAGAACGCCCGCCACGACCAGATAGATGCTGCGCATGATGATGCGGTTCAGGTCCTCCATCAGGTCGTCGGAAAGGCCCGCCAAAATGCCGTAAATGCCCACCGTCGCCAGGGTGGTGAAGGCGGCACCGCGCCAACCCCAGCGAATAGTCGCGGCAAACAGTGCAAATGTCAGGAGCACGAAGAAGGGACTCGTCGGCCCATCGGTCAGATGGAGGATCACGCCGAAAGTGAGAATATCGACGCTTTGGACGAGATGTGCGGCCGGGCGACCCACCGCAAATCGCTCCAGCATGACCACCAGCGCGCCCGAATAGACGACATATGCCGCGAGAATGAAGTATGCGATCTCGCTGCTACGGGCCGGCTGGGTCGGATCCAGGTAGATTGCCAGCAATGCAAACATTGCCAATATCAAGCGCGAGATAGCCACCAATCGCCACGCGCTGATTGCCTTCATTCGATAAAGCCAAAATCCCCGATCGAAATACTTGTGCGGCGCTTCCGCATGCGAAGCGCGCCCTATATTCTGAAAATAGTTCATAAATTTCGCCCCCCATCCGAGCTTTAGCAGCCGGATACTAATAACTTTTATGAATTTTGCTGTTTCGGTGCATGATTTAAAATAAATTTTTCCCCATTCGATCGCAAACGCGACTCGCTGCGCCTTAAGTATTCTTAATTAACCCTACCCAGAAGTGGTAGAGATTTCCTTCAATATACGCGAACAGATTATATCTTCACGAGATATGGAAACAACTTTTAATTCATAGCATATTTAATATCACAACGTTAAGGCCCGATCGCGTAAGAAAGCGGCAGCGCCTGTTCTATCCCCCGGCGACCGAACCGGTGTTGCGCAGAGTGGCGCGACACCGGTGCTGCCAGCGCAGGCAAATTTCGGCGAAGGCTTGCGCTCACTGAGTGAGCTTCTGCCGTCGGCAAGCGACCGTCGGCTTCCGAAATTATCTCTCGATAGAGCAAACCCTCCCCACCTGAGGTCGGCCTGGGCCGTGCTGCGCAGTGGTCGCGGGACGTAGCATGGCCACCTTGGAAAGGCAGCCATTCACACGCGCCCGATCGTCAGCCAGTAGCTTCTTCGGATTAGATTGCCCGCCGGCTGTTGTCTGCCTCGCCCCACAACGGCTTCTGCCGCGCCACCACGTTAAAGGTAAACGCAGGGTATATCCTCTCGATATATGGATTCAACCATCAGGATAACCGAGTATCAGCGCATCATGGCAGCAGGCGGGGGCTTATTCGACTGCAGATGCTGTGGCGACTTTGGGCGTGAAGGCGCGTGCCTTTGGTGCGCGCCATTGTTGTGCATGGAGAGCGTGTTCGGGCGCTCCGAACAGGGCAGGAGTTACAGATGGCTGATTTGGACGCGATTTGGGCTGCCGAGGATGCGGTTCCTCCCGGTGGACCGTCTGGGACGGCGACAAACGGAAACGACACAATCATTGGCGACGGTGGCGCAAACACGCTCGGATCGGCCAGCGCGCCGACGGGTAATGGCCAGGACACCATCTACGGCGCGGGCGGGAACGACACGCTCAACGGAGGAAACGGTCTCGACACGCTGTATGGTGGTGCCGGTGATGACACTCTGAATGGCGGCAACGACACCGACGTGCTCTACGGCGGGTCGGGTGCCGACATTCTGAACGGCCAAGCTGGCAACGATACGCTGACCGGCGGAAAAGACAACGACACCCTGACGGGCGGAAACGGGGACGACACCTTCGTTTTTCGTTTCAACGTAACCGAAACAGCCGTCAGCGAGAGCTTCACCGGCTGGTTGATCGCGAACAACCTCGGTTCATATGTTGACGCCAACGGTGAGCTGAAGGACGGCACGAGTCAGAGTTTCTTCTCGACCCAGTATACTGCATGGCTCAGCCACTTGGTGGAAAAATACGACATCGGCAGCGATACTGACGGCGACGGCAAGATCAGCATCGGCCTCAACCAAAACGATCCCAACGGCACGCCCATTATCGAGGGCCTTACTCAAGAAGGGCTTTCCGATATTTTCGCCGATCGCGAGAGTTTCGCTTGGACCCAAGGAAAAGCTACGCAGACTCGCTATTATTCGGACAGCTTCTCACTTGACGGAGAGACGACGATCAACGGTGAAGGCGCGGACACGATAAATGACTTCGGAACCGGCAACGACGTTCTGAAGCTCGTGGGCGTCACCCAAGAGCAGTTTCTCGCGAACGCACACGCCTCCCTCACAGATGCCGACCACATCGGCGCACTGGACACGGTGATCACGGTCGGCGACAGCTCGATCACGCTCCTGGGAGTCGACATGCAGGATCTCGGCGCCGCGGTCACGGCCGGCAAGATCGTCTTCGCCTGATCCAACACGGGGAAATGGGCCTGGGCCCATAAGGGTGCGCTTGTGTCCTTGGACAATAATCCGCTTATCCTCACCCTTGCTCGCTGCCGCGGCGGTTTCGTCGCGGTGGCAGGATTCAGCTTCATCATCAACCTGCTGGTGCTGTCGACTTCGGTCTATATGCTGCAGGTCTACGACCGCGTGCTGCCCGGCCGCAGCGTCGAGACGCTCATCTACCTGACGCTGATCGCGACGGTCGCACTCGCGGCGATGGGCGCGCTCGAATTCTTCCGCTCGCGGCTGCTGGTTCGCCTCGGCATCTGGATTGACCGCGTGTTGTCGCCTGAGGTGCTGGGACGCGGCATCGAGAACGCGCTACGCGGCGATGCCTACCGCACGGAGGCGTTGCGCGATCTCGCCAACCTGCGCAGCTTTCTCGGCGGGGGCGGGATTATGGCGCTGTTCGATGCGCCGTGGATGCCGCTCTATCTCGTCTTCATTTTCCTGCTCCACCCCCTGCTCGGGCTGCTGGCGCTCGGCGGCGCGGCGATCCTTTTCGGCCTGGCGCTAGCCAACAATGCGTTGACGGCGGGGACGCTCAAGCAAGCCAATGCGGCTTCTGCGCGCGCCTACCAGGCCGTGGGCGCCGCCTTCCGCAACGCCGAGGTGATCGACGGCATGGGGATGGGCGGCGTGCTGACGCGGCGCTGGGACGAGGCGAATGCCTCCGTGCTCGCGCTGCAGTCGCTCGCTAGCGACCGAGCCGGCCTCATCAACGCCTTCACCAAACCGTTCAGGATGTTCCTGCAGGTCGCGGTGCTGGGCCTCGGCGCCTGGCTTTCGCTCCGCCACGAAGTCTCGCCCGGCGCCATGGTCGCCGCCTCGATCATCATGTCGCGCGCGCTCGCCCCGGTCGAACAGGCAATCGCCACGTGGAAGCAGACGTCGGGAGCGCGGGAGTCATGGGGCAGGCTCAACCAGCTGCTCGAGGCCTCGCCGTTGCGCCCGGCCGGAATGAAGCTGCCAGCGCCGCAGGGACAGCTTTCGGTCGAAGCCGTTACCTATGCGCCGCCTGGCGCCAAGGCGCCCGTGCTGGAGAATGTCTCCTTCGCCATTCCGCCGGGCAATGTGCTCGCTATCATCGGCCCCTCGGCTGCGGGCAAGTCGACGCTCGCCCGGCTGATCGTCGGCATGGCCTCGCCGCAGCAAGGCCGGGTGCGTCTCGACGGCGCGGATGTATTTGCCTGGAACCGCTCGGACTTCGGCCGGCATGTCGGCTATTTGCCGCAAGACGTGGAGCTCTTTCCGGGCACGATCCGCGAGAACATCGCCCGATTGGACGACGGCGATCCGGCCGAGGTCGTTGCCGCCGCGCAGATGGCCGGCGTGCATGAAATGATTCTCCGGCTCCCGCATGGCTATGAGACCGAGATCGGCGAGCAGTGCTCGGCCCTTTCCGGCGGACAGCGCCAGCGGATCGGCCTCGCGCGGGCCCTATACCGCCGCCCAACGCTTCTGGTGTTGGACGAGCCGAATTCGAACCTCGATGCCCTCGGGGAGAACGCACTTGGCCAGGCGATCGCCGCCGCCAAGGAGGCTGGCTCCACCGTGGTGATCGTAGCCCACCGGCCCTCGCTGATGCCGCTGGTCGACTGCGTGCTCGTGTTGAACGAAGGCCGAGCGCAGATGTTTGGGCCGCGCGACGCGGTGCTCGCGCAGCTGCGCCGTCCCGCGTCCTCAGCCCCGCCGCAGGTTCGGGTGGTGAATTCCGAAAGGGCAACGTCGTGACGAAAGCTGCTCTTTCCTTGCACACGCCAGAGCGGGCGCCGCCGCCCGCCTATCCGCCGATCCGCAGCCACGTTCTCGGCGGGCTTGCCGTGATCGGCGTAATGTTCGGATGCTTCGGCTTCTGGGCAGCGACCGCTCCGCTGACGAGCGCGGCGGTCGCGCCAGGCGTTGTCAAGGTCGATACCAACCGCAAGACGGTCCAGCACTTGGAGGGCGGCATCATCCGCGAAATTCTGGTTCGCGAAGGAGCCGAGGTCAAGCAGGGCCAAGTGCTGGTCCGGCTCGACGGACTCGATGCCGAGTCGGACCACGATTCTGTGCGCGGCGATCTCGACGCTCTGCTCGCCGGCGAGGCACGCCTGGTGGCGCAGCGCGACCGCCTCGCTGAAATTGCCTTCCCGAGGGAGCTGCTCGAACGGCGAAGCGAGCCGGCCGTCGCGGAGGCGATGGCCGGACAGGAGCGTATCTTCTCGGATCAGGCAGACGTACTGAAATCCGAGATCGAGGTCTGGCGGCAGCGGATCGCCCAATACCGCGCTCAGATAACGGCCCTGGCTTCACAGATCGCCGCCATCGAACAGCAGATGCCATCGCTTCAGGAAGAGTTGAAGGATGCCCGCACGCTGTTTAAGGACGGCTACGGGGTGAAGTCCCGCGCGTTCGGCCTGGAACGGCAGATCGCTGCCGGTAAGGGCGAGGCCGATGCAAACCGGGCGCGCATCGACAGCCTCAGGCAGCAGATCGCAGAGGCAGAGGCGCAGATCGAGAATGTCCGGGCATCTCAAGTGAAGACCGCCTCCGAGCGCCTTCGCGAGGTTCAGACCAAGCGCTCCGAGCGTGAAAAGGTCCTCCTGAAAACCAGCGCACGCGCGGAGCGCCGGGACATACTCGCCCCAGAGGACGGGGTGGTAATGAATCTTCGTTATTTCACGCCGGGCGGGGTCGTCGCGCCGGGCGGCGACATTCTCGATCTCGTTCCGGTCCAGGATAAAATGGTGCTGGACGTCAAGATCCAGCCACTGGATATCGACGTCGTCCGTCCGGGCCTGTCGGCGACGGTGCGCCTCGTCGCCTTCAAGCAGCGGGTGACGCCGACGCTGGAAGGTGCGCTCACCCGCGTTTCGGCCGATGCGGAGGTCGACGAGCGGAGCGGAGAGACGTATTTCACGGCGACCGTCGAGGTGAATGCCGACCAGTTCAAGCACCTGCCGGAAGTGAAACTCTATCCGGGCATGCCCGTTGATGTGTCGATCGTGACAGGTGAGCGCACCCTTCTCGAATACTTGTTTCAGCCCTTCACCGACAGCTTTGCTCACGCGTTCAGGGAAGAGTGAGCGTCTCCGCCCCATCAGCAGGCCGCCGAAAAGGAAGAAACGCTCCCATCGCCAGCTGCAGGATGTCAGTCCACTCCCAATGCGCTGAGGCGCTTTTGCTTACAAGTTTTTTTCAGCTTACATCGTCACGCCATCTGAAGGCCGGAATGTTGCGCTAGGATGCTAGGCGCGGGTTCGGGGCGGCCCCACGGGTGTCTTCAGCCGTGATTTGCCAAGTTGCGGTATTACGCCTTTCGGCCGAGCGCATGGCTCACGAGACAACTTCCGTACACGATAATGTTGATAGCTAAATTCGCGGAATCCAAAAAAAAAAGTCGGCGAACGGGCAGGGATTGGCTATGCTTCTTGTGTCACGACGGATTCGCATAAGGCGGCCGTCATGATGGGGTGACAGAGCGACGAGTCTTGCGGAGCGCGCCTCGAATTTGGAGAGGCGCCGATCGGTCGGTCCCGAACTGATGTGCGGATGTCGTCGTGAGCTGCTGCTTCGGCATCCAAATTCAGTGCCGGTTATAAAGTAAGGAACTTTGAAGACACGTAAACCGTTCACTTGAAGCAGAAGCCGACAGGCAGCTATCCCGTTTCAACCAAGCGGCCTGCCGCGGGAGAGCACGATGCAAAGGAGTGAATCTGACGTCTTCGACCTCTTTTCGGAGATCTATTCGAGTGCAGCGCAAGAAGAGATAAGTCTACAGGAATATCTCCTCGCATGTCGCGACGACAAGAGTATGTACGCCACCGCGCAGGAGCGGATGGTGGATGCGATTGGAGAACCGGTTCTCATCGATACCAGCGCTGACGAGCGTCTCGGCCGGATCTTTGCGAACCGGACCATCAAGATCTACCCGGCGTTTTCGGATTTCTACGGCATGGAGGACACGATCGAGCGGATCGTGGGATACTTCCGCTACGCCGCTCAAGGTCTCGAAGAACGCAAGCAGATTCTTTATCTGCTGGGTCCGGTCGGGGGCGGCAAGTCGTCGCTCGCCGAGCGGCTGAAGAGACTGATGGAGCAGCGGCCGATCTACACGCTGATGGTCAACGGGCAGATCAGCCCTGTATTCGAATCGCCCCTCGGCCTGTTCCATCCCGAGCGCATGGCCGATCTCCTGGAGGACAAATACGGCATCGCCCGGCGGCGGCTGACCGGGCTTATCTCTCCCTGGGCGGCAAAAAGGCTCGACGAGGTAGGCGGCGACATTTCGAAGTTCAGCGTCGTCAAGCTGACGCCCTCGCGCCTTCGCCAGATCGCCATCGCAAAGACCGAGCCCGGCGACGAGAACAACCAGGACGTCTCCTCGCTCGTTGGCAAGGTCGATATCCGCCAGCTCGAGAACTACAGCCAGGCCGATCCGGACGCCTATTCCTATAGCGGCGGCTTGAACCGCACGACCCAGGGCCTGCTCGAATTCGTCGAGATGTTCAAGGCTCCGATCAAGGTCCTGCACCCGCTCCTGACCGCGACCCAGGAAGGCAGCTATAACGGAACGGAAAACTTCGGTGCCTTCCCGTATCAGGGCACGATCCTTGCCCATTCCAACGAATCGGAATGGCTGCAGTTCAAGAACAACCGCAACAACGAAGCGTTCCTCGACCGTATCCTGGTGGTGAAGGTTCCTTATTGCCTGCGCGTTACCGAGGAGAAGATGATCTATGAGAAGCTTCTCCGGGAAAGCGAGCTTGTCAGCAATCCTTGCGCGCCGGAAGTGTTGGAGATACTGAGCCGCTTCACCGTATCCACGCGCCTGGTCCCGCACGAGAATTCTTCGCTTTACACGAAGATGCGGGTTTATGACGGCGAGAACCTCAAGGACGTGGATCCGAAGGCGCGCTCGGTCCAGGAATATCGCGATGCCGCCGGGGTCGACGAAGGCATGACCGGCGTCAGCACGCGCTTCGCTTTTAAGGTGCTGTCGGAAACCTTCAATTACGACACCAAGGAGGTTGCCGCCGATCCCGTGCACCTCATGTACATCCTGGAGCAGGCGATCAAGCGCGAGCAGTTCCCGAAGGAGGCCGAGGCCGCCTATCTCGACTTCATCAAATCGGAACTCGCGACCCGTTATGCGGAGTTCATCGGTCACGAAATTCAGAAAGCCTACCTGGAATCCTACAGCGAATACGGCCAGAACCTCTTCGACCGCTATATCGCCTATGCCGACGCGTGGCTCGAAGACCAGGACTTCAAGGATCCGGACACGGGACAGATCCTCAACCGCAAGATTCTCGACAGCGAACTGTCGCAGATCGAGAAGCCGGCCGGCATCGCCAACCCGAAGGATTTCCGCAACGAGGTGGTCAAGTTCACGCTCAGAGCCCGCGCCAAGAATCACGGGCGCAACCCCGCCTGGACTAGCTACGAAAAGTTGCGCGAAGTGATCGAGAAACGGATGTTCGGCCAGGTCGAAGACCTGCTGCCAGTGATCAGTTTCGGTTCAAAGAAGGACAGCGCCACGGAGAAGCAGCACGCCGAATTCGTCCAGCGCATGAAAGAGCGTGGATATACCGAACGGCAGGTGCGGCGGCTCGTCGACTGGTACATGCGCGTGAACAAGG
>JAPSJG010000059.1 GCA_031178305.1 Sinorhizobium sp. | reverse complement strand
CGGCCCTCATCTTCATTGTCGGCGCCTTGGCGATCCCCTTCCTCAGCGGCTCGCTCCGCAAGGCCTATCTGGTGATGATCCCGGTTCTGGCGATCCTCGCCGTCCTGATGATGCAGCCGGGCAGCTATGGCGAGGCTCGCTTCATCGGGCAGGGGCTTCTGTTTGCGAAGGTCGACAAGCTGAGCATCGTCTTCGCCACCGTCTTCACCATCATGGCGCTGATCGGCATGGTCTATGCGCTCCACCTTTCGAGTGCCGGCCAGCACGTCGCCGCCTTCGTCTATGTCGGCAGCGCGCTCGGGGTGGTGTTCGCCGGCGACTACCTGACCCTTTATCTGTTCTGGGAAGGCATGGCATTCGCCTCTGCCTATCTCGTTTTCGCGCAGCGCGGCAGGCCGGCGATCCGCGCGGGGTTCCGCTATCTGATGGTCCACATCGCCGGCGGCCTCGCCCTGCTCGGCGGCATCATTCTTCACGGCTCCGCCACCGGTTCGCTGCTCTTCGGCCCAATCGAAGGCGAGATCGGCAGCGGCGCCTACCTGATCCTCGTCGCGTTCCTGCTCAATGCGGCGGTGCCGCCGCTCAATGCCTGGCTGACCGACGCCTATCCGGAGGCGACCGTCACCGGGGCAGTGTTCATGAGCGCCTTCACCACGAAAACGGCGGTCTATGTGCTCGCGCGGGCGTTTCCAGGCACCGAACTGCTCGTCTGGGTCGGCACCGCAATGGCGCTTTACGGGGTCATCTACGCGGTTCTGGAAAACGACTGCCGGCGGCTGCTTGCCTACCATATCGTCAGTCAGGTGGGCTACATGGTCGCGGGTATCGGCATCGGGACTGAACTGGCAGTGAACGGCTCCACCAGCCATGCCTTCGCACATATCCTCTACAAGGCGCTCCTGTTCATGGGCGCCGGGGCGGTGATCTACGTCACCGGCCGCCGCAAGCTCACCGAACTCGGCGGGCTCTACAGGACCATGCCGCTGACGGTGGCGCTCTATATGGTCGGCGCCTTCGCGATCTCGGCATTTCCGTTCTTCTCGGGCTTCGTCACCAAATCCATGGTGGTGGCCGCCGCCGGCGAGGATCATCGGGCGCTGGTGGCGCTGGCGCTGACGATGGCGTCGTCGGGGACGTTCCTGCACACGGGGCTCAAGCTTCCCTATTACATGTTCTTCGGCACGGACCGCAAGCTCGAGGCGCGCGAGCCGCCACGCAACATGCTGGTCGCCATGGGCATTGCGGCGGTGCTCTGCATTGCCATCGGGGTCTTCCCCGGCCCGCTTTACGCGCTGCTGCCCTATCCGGTCCATTTCGAGCCCTATACCGGTGCTCACATCACCGAGAGCCTCGGAATCCTGATGTTCACGGCCCTGGGCTTCGTCATTTTCCTGAAGGCTCTCGACCCGGAAAACACGATCAGCATCGACACCGACTGGTTTTATCGAAAGGGCGCTCGCTGGTTCATGTGGATCGCGGAAAGGCCGGTCGCGCGCTACGAAAGGGCCGTGAGCGGCGTATCGGAGACAACAGTGCTGCCCTTCCTCCATAACTCGGCGCGGGCAGGGCTGCGGCTCGACCTTCATGGCGTGGATGGTGCCGTAAACGGCGTCGCCCGTTCGATCCTGGGAGGTGGCGGGGTGCTGCGGCGGCTCCAGACCGGAATGCTCACCCATTACGTGCTGGCGATGATTGCCGGCCTGATCGCTGCCATCGTCGTTTTCGCCGTGGTATGGCAGTAGGGGGTCAGATGGAATTTCCGCTCCTCAGCCTCATCATTCTGACGCCCGCTGCCGGTGCGGCGATCCTGGCGCTGCTGCCCAGCGACGATGCGGTGCGGCGCGTGGCGCTCGGCGTCACCCTCATCGACCTCGCGCTCGCCATCGCCATGCTGGCGAGTTTCGATACCACGACCCACGAGATGCAATTCACCGAGATTCGCCCGTGGGTGCCCGCGCTTGGGATCAATTATGCCCTCGGCGTCGACGGAATAAGCGCGCTCTTCGTTTTCCTGACAGCACTCCTCGGCGCCGTCTCGGTGCTTGCCTCCTGGGTCGCGATCGATCGGAAGGTCAAGGAGTTCATGGTTAACCTGCTCGCTATGCAGGCGCTGATGCTCGGCGTCTTCTCGGCGCTCGACCTGTTCCTGTTCTATGTCCTTTGGGAGGCGATGCTGATCCCGATGTACCTGATCATCGGCATCTGGGGCGGCGAGGGCCGGATCTATGCGGCTTTCAAGTTCTTCCTCTACACGCTGGCGGGAAGCCTGCTCTTCCTGATCGGCGTCATCGTCCTTTATTTCCACGGCGGCGAGACCTTCGACATCCTCGCGCTCACGGCGCGGGAGCTGCCTTTCCGGGTCCAGTCCTGGCTGTTCTTCGCCTTCCTGATCGCCTTTGCCGTGAAAGTGCCGATGGTGCCGGTCCATACCTGGCTGCCGGACGCCCATGTGCAGGCGCCGACGGCGGGCAGCATCATTCTCGCAGGCGTGCTTTTGAAAATGGGCGCCTATGGCTTCCTGCGCTTCTCACTGCCGATGCTTCCGGAGGCGTCGGTCCATTATTCGACGCTGATGCTGGCGCTTTCGGCGCTCGCGATCGTCTATGGCGGGCTCCTGGCGCTGGCGCAGGACGACCTCAAGAAGCTGGTGGCCTATTCCAGCATCAGCCACATGGGCTTCGTGACGCTCGGGATCTTTTCGCTGAACCTCCACGGGCTCGAGGGAAGCATCCTGCAGATGTTCAATCATGGCGTGACGACCGGCGCATTGTTCCTGTTCGTCGGCCTGATCTATGAGCGCACGCATACGCGCAGCATCGCCGACTATGGCGGTCTGATGAAGGCTGCACCCGTCTACACGGCGTTTCTGGCGCTCTTCACCCTGTCGTCGATGGCGCTGCCGGGCACCAATTCATTCGTCGGCGAGCTCCTGGTGCTGTCGGGCGGCTTCGCCGCCAATCCGGCCTTTGGCGCAGCCGCCGTGGTAGGCGCAGTGTTGAGCGCCGCCTATCTGCTCGGCATGTATGGGAAAGTGGCGCTCGGTCACGCGAGCGTCGGCGAACGATTCCAGATACGCGACGTGAACGGGCGCGAGATCGCCGCGATCCTGCCGCTTGCCCTCTTCGTGTTGTGGGTAGGGCTCTATCCGAAGCCCTTCCTCGAAATCATCGATGTCTCGGTCAAGCACCTGCTGGTACAGGTTCACGGAACGGGGGCGGCCCATGAGCGCGGCAGAGCTTCTTGAATGGGTGCTTGCAAGCCTTCCGGAAATCCTGGTGATCACCGGGGCCTGCGTCCTGCTGATCGTCGGGCAATTCGTGCGAAGGGGACAGGAGCATTTGCTCGTCTGGGCTTCCGTCGCGATCGTCCTGATTGCCGCCCTCGCGACAGTCCTGCTTGCGGCCGAGATTCGGCCGGCCTACAGGGGTATGTTCATCGCCGACCGCTTCGCCGTCTTCTTCAAGATGGTGTTCTATCTCGCCACCGTCCTGACCTTTCTGCTCTCGCGCAAATATGTCGATATCGAGGGCATCGCGATCAGCGAATACTATGTCCTGCTGCTCTTCGCGCTTACGGGAATGATGATCATGGCCTCGGCCATCGATCTCCTGTCCATCTATGTGGGCCTCGAACTGATGGCGCTCTCAACCTATGTCCTGACCGGCTTCCTGCGGCGGGATCGGCGGTCCAACGAAGCGGCGCTGAAATACGTGATCCTCGGCGCGGTCTCGACCGCGATCTTCCTCTATGGCGTCTCGCTCGTTTACGGGCTCACCGGCACGACCGCACTCGAGGGCATCGCCGCGGCGGTGGCCGGCCAGCCTCTCGATCCGGCACTGCTCCTGGCCGTCGTCTTCATCGTCGCGGGGCTAGTCTTCAAAATCGGCGCCGTGCCGTTTCATATGTGGGTGCCGGATGTCTACGAGGGCGCGCCGACGACGATCACCGCCTTCATGTCGGTCGGGCCAAAGGCGGCGGGTTTCGCGGTGATCCTCAGGGTATTCCTCAATCCGCTTATCGCGGCGTCGGACGCCTGGATCATCGTCGCGGCCATTGCCGTGGCGACGATGGCGCTCGGCAGCTTCGTGGCGCTGGTGCAGGACAACTTCAAGCGTCTTCTCGCCTATTCCAGCATCGCCCATGCCGGCTTTGCCGTTTTCGGCGTGGTCGCCGGCGGCGCGGACGGGATCGCCAGTGTTATGCTCTACCTGCTGATCTACGCCTTCATGAATCTCGGCATATTCAGCATCGTGATCATGATGCGTAGCGGCGATTTTCTGGGCGAGTCGATCGAGGACTATGCGGGCCTCTCCAAATGGCATCCCGGGCTGGCGCTCTTGATGCTGCTCTATCTCTTCTCGCTCGCGGGCATTCCGCCGACAGCGGGGTTCTTCGCCAAGTTTTACGTGCTGGTCGCCCTCGTCGAGCGGGGCTTCGTCGCGCTGGCCGTGATCGCCGTGCTTTTGAGCGCCGTCGCCGCCTACTTCTACATCCGGGTCGTTATGGTGATCTACATGCGCGAGCCGAAAAGAGCCTTCGAGCCGGCGCTGACACCCGCGGTACGCACGACGCTCGCCGTCACCGCGGCCGGCACGATCGGCATCGGCCTTTATCCGGCGTGGTTTTTGAGGCTTGCACAGACTTCGGTGTTCGGCGGCTAGAGCATTTTGCAGTCAGGTGGTATCACCTGACGTCGCACAAATGCGGCAAAAACAAAGGAATAGAGCGGCGGTGCGAACGCATGTGAGCACATCCCGCTCTAGGTGTTGGAAGCCCAACAGCGCCGCGGATTGCAGGCGCCCATCCATGAGCGCAATATAAGCGCTTAGGATATTTATCTGATTGTCTGGGGAACTCGGCGATCATGTTACGAAACCGCTTAATCTTCCCCGTCGCCGGCGTCGCTCTCGTTCTAAGTCTCGTCCTAGCGGGGCTATGGATTTGGACCGGCAACGTCATCGTCTCGATCATGTCCGAGCGCCTGATCCGAGAGGTGACGCAGGCCGTGCATCGTGACGTCGACCATATGGTGCGCGGCGCCGACAAAGCGGTTTCGCGATTGACCAACGGCCTCGTTAGGCGCGACGTGTCACTCGGAGACCAACATGCCGTCGCACGAGAGCTCCATGCATTGCTGGCCGAGGAACCCGATGTCGATTGGCTGTTTTTCGGCAACCAGCCCGGCGGGCTCGTCTCGGTCGGGCGATTGGCAGACTCAAGCGTCGTCTTTCTGATGACCGATAACTTCCGAGCGGGCGTCGTTCGCGAGTTCGAGGCCCTGCCGGGCGGGAGGGTCGGCCAATTGCGGAAGTCGGAGGGCGCGTTTGATGCACGCGAAAGGATCTGGTACGCGCAGGCGAAAGAAGCGGGCGAGCGGTACTGGACCGAGCCCTATCTCGGCGTGGCCGAGCCGATCTTGGGCGTCTCGCTCTCCGCCGCGGTATTCGATCAGCACGGCAAATTCATTGGGGTGTGCGGGATTGGTCTCATTTTGACTGAGCTTTCCAGATTCTTGCAAACACTTGAAATCGGCGAGAACGGGCGGGCCTTTATCATCGATGCCGATGGACATCTGATTGGCGCGTCGGGAGGAGTATCACCCGTCACGATCGGTGCCGACGGCGGGCATTTGCGCCTGCAGGCATCAGAGTCTGCCGATCCCATCGTTGCTGAAGCCGCGCGCTACGTTCGTCGGCACCCTGTCACCGCCGGGTCCTCGAGGTCCGTGCCGATAGCCTTCTCTTTCAGTGACCCTGCGCGCGGCAGGATTTATGCGGCCGCCGATCGCGTTGAAGGACCCGGCGCACTTGAGTGGACCATTATCTCGGCGGTGCCGGCGTCGGATTTCCTGAGCCCTGTCTATCGTGCAGCCTACCTCTCGATCGGCGTCGGCGCGGTCATAGTCGCCGTCTTTGTCCTCCTCGGACTGGGGTTGATCGGACGCATGTTGCGGCCGCTGACGACCCTCACTCAATCAGCCCACGCGATCGCAAAGGACGAATGGCACGACGTGCCCGAGTTTCGCCGGAACGATGAGGTCGGCCTGCTTGCACAAGCGTTCACGCTCATGACTTCCCGTCTCAAAGAGACATTGGAGGGTCTGCGGCGAAGCGAGGCCAACTTCGCAGAAGCTCAACGCGTGGCTCATGTCGGCTATTGGGAACGGGATCTCAGCACCGGCTCTCTTATGTGGTCAGAAGAGACATTCCGCATTTTTGGGATGGCGCCGCGGGCGGGCATGGTGGTGAGTCTTGCCGAGGCGGTCGAGCGGATACATCCGCAGGATCGGTCGTTCTGGAGCCAGGCCGCAACGAAGGCCCTGCGTGGCGAAGACCGCTATGAACTTGAGTACCGCATTGTCACGCCCAGCGGCGAGTTACGCATCGTCCACAGCCAGGGCGATCTGACAAAAGACGCATCGGGCCGGCCGCGCAGCATGTTTGGTACGATCCAGGACATTACCGAGCGCAAGCGGGTGGAAGAGGCGCTGCGAGACAGTGAGGAGCAGTGGAGGGCCGTATTCCAGAACAACCCGACAATGTACTTCATGGTAGCCGCGACCGGCACCATCCTGTCGGTGAATCCGTTCGGGGCGGAGCAACTCGGCTACACGGTCGATGAACTGATTGGCCGTCCCGTAAAGGACATTTTTTACGAGCCGGACCGAGACGCCGTCCAGAGGCATGCCGCCGCCTGCCTCGAACATACTGGACGCGCCATGAGTTGGGAGCTGCGCAAGATTCGCAAGGACGGCTCGATGCTCTGGGTCCGCGAAACCGCCCGAGCGATGCTTATCAAGAAACGGCCCGTTATTCTGATCGTGTGCGAAGACATCACCGAGCGCAAGCGCGCCGAAGAGGCTGCCCGGCGGAGTGAAGAAGAGCTTCGCGGCGTTATCGAGACAGTTCCGGCAATGGTGTGGACCGCCTTGCCTGACGGCGCTGTCGATTTCATCAATCGTCGTTGGCAGGAGTTCACTGGCTTGTCCCTGGACGAAATGTCTGGAGAGGGCTGGAAGCCCGAAGCCCGAATTCACCCAGACGATATCGAGCAGTATACGTCCAAGTGGCGTGCCTCCTTGGCAACGGGCCGCCCGTTCGAGGCCGAAGTGCGTGTTTGTCGTGCGTCCAATGGTGAGTACCGCTGGTGGTTAGAAAGTGCGGTACCGCTCAGGGATGAACACGGGAACATTCTCAAATGGTATGGTTTTCTTGTCGACATCGAAGACCGGAAGCGGGCAGAGGAGGCACTGCAGAAGGCGCAGGCAGATCTCGCTCATGTCACACGCGTGACGACCATGGGAGCGCTGACCTCCTCGATAGCCCACGAGGTCAATCAGCCGCTGGCAGCCGTGGTCACCAATGCCAACGCGGCCCTGCGCTGGCTCGCAAACCAGCCCCCCGACATCGACGAGGTTCGGGAGACGCTGCAACGCATCGTGCGCGACGGGCACCGGGCAGGGGAGGTGATCGGCCGCGTGCGCGCGTTGCTTAAGAAGACTCCCATCGTAGTCGTGCAAGTGGACCTGAACGCCCTCGTCGAAGATACGATAGCCCTCGTGAATGGTGAGGTTCGCCGCCATCGTATCCTGCTAAGGACAGAACTGGCGCAGGACCTCCCGTCTGTTGCGGGCGACCGGGTGCAGTTGCAGCAAGTCATTCTGAATTTGGTGATGAACGGCATCGACGCCATGAAGAAGGTCACAAGCCGGCCACGCGAGCTGCTGATCAGGTCGAGCCTCGAGCCTGCCGGGGACGTGCTGGTAACGGTGCAGGACACCGGTGTCGGGCTAGAGCCCGAAAGTCTGGAACGCGTGTTCGAGGCGTTCTACACCACGAAAGCGGAGGGTCTGGGCATGGGCCTGGCCATCTGCTGTTCAATCATCGAGGCGCATGGCGGTCGGCTATGGGCTGGGGCGAACGAGCCTTCGGGGGCTGTGTTTCAATTCCGCCTGCCTTCAGAGCCGGACGACCCAGCTTCTGGCGAGCAAGCTCTCAAAATTCCGGCCGTGTAACCGTACCAGGTCCGAACGAGGTCTCGTGTCATCGTCATCAATCAGTCTTGCCATTGCTCCCGCGCGCCAACGCAGAACGGACGCAATTCAGCAGGTCTTGCTCACTAAACGGCTTTTCCAGATAGCCGACTACATCCCGGCCCAGGCCACGCACGTTCCCGTTTGGAAAGGCAGTGATCAGAACGGTCGGAATGCTTTCGCCCAAAGCAACGAGTTGGCGATGCAGATCGAGCCCACTCATTCCCGGCATATGGATGTCCGTTACCAGACAGTTCGTTCGGCGAAGATCGGTGAATTTCAAGAAATCATCAGCGGATGAAAACGCCTCCACGTCAAACCCCAGCGATCTCATGAGACCCCTGGTAGCCTCGCGCATCGACTGGTCGTCATCGACAATCGCAATGAGAGGCTTCTTTGTTGGCACTTCCGCCTCCAGTTTCGCGGTCGGCGTTTTCCGAGAATCCAGCATTATGGCCGAGTTGTAGCTTACGTCAGCATGCAAGGTCGGCAGAGGCTCGGGTAGCTATACGATGGTATAGCTCGATTAAAACGGATCGCCGCGTGCGGCGCTGTAGTGGCTTGTGGCTGATGTAATTAAAGGGCATTCTAAAGTGAGACGGCTTCGTTGGGGGCTGAGTGATGAGGGGCTGTGCGATCCTGTCGGCGTGACCGGCGATCTGTCGATCAGCGCCGCCTGATGAGGCGGCAACGGCTAGATGGCTTCGCATCCGCAAGAGCCGGTCCCGCGTGAGGGCGTTGATATGACAGAGGTAGCAGCCACAGTCATCGTAATCGATGATGATCCTGCGCTCCGCGAGGCGTTAGGCAGTCTGCTGCGGTCCGTTGGTTTCGAAGTCAGGCTCCTTGCCTCAGTCAACGATTTTTTCCGGTCGGGGCGTCCTGACGGGCCGTCTTGCCTCGTGCTCGATGTCCGCTTGCCGGGACAAAGCGGCCTTGAATTTCAACGAGAGTTGTCGCGGGGCAACATCCAGCTTCCGATCGTCTTCATCACCGGGCACGGCGACATTCCCATGACCGTCCAAGCGATGAAGGGGGGCGCGATTGAGTTCCTGACCAAGCCCTTCCGTGATCAGGATCTGCTCGACGCCGTTCACGTCGGTCTGGCCCGCGACCGCGCTTGGCTCGAGAGTGAAAAGGCGTTGGCGACGTTACGTGCGAATTTCGAAAGCCTGACGCCGCGAGAGCGCGAGGTGATGTCTTTGGTGGTAACGGGATTGTTGAACAAGCAGATCGCCGCCGACCTTGGCGTAAGCGAAATTACCGTGAAGGTTCACCGCAGCCAAGTCATGTACAAGATGCGTGCAAAATCTCTGCCAGAGCTCGCTCGAATGGCGGACAAGCTGCAACTCACGCCCGGAAGACCACCCGGAAGACCACAAGGCGCTAAAGGCGTGCGCGATTAAACGAATTCGTTCGACGCGCTTTAGGTCCTTACGCATGTCGTTGTCCTTAAATCGAGGTCGATTTATACACCTTGGAGGATTTGCCCTTTAATGTATGGTCCCGGAATACTCTGGGGGGCAAAATTCGTCAAAATCCTCTACCAGGCGAACAAGCTCGAGCGAATACAGCGAAAGACCGAACAGCGTCCCCGTCACGTACAGCGTGAATGCAGACCGCCGGGCGTGGAATACCTCCCTCCCGGGAGGCGCCATCGTTTCTCGTGGCATGACGGAAAACGCCATCAAATGTTCCTCAGAACCGGAATTCGGCCGCGATGGATAGTCTGACGATATCTGGACCGGATTGCCTGGTACTATCATCCAGCCCTCCGACACGCGCTCGGAAAACAGATCCAACGGGACCAGATCGATTTCGATACGGCTGAGTTCCTGTGTCATGGCGACAATCCTTCAGGAGGAACGTGGGGGAACGAAGAGACAAATGGTGCGACCCGTGGGCTCCCCCGCCACCGTGCAGTGGTGAAAATGTCCGTCCGGGTTGTTCCTGATGCGAGTATCTCGTGGCGTAATGAGCTCTCCAGTAAGCTTGATGACATATCCGAAGGCCCCTCGAGAATTGCCTGACTTCGGATCTGGCGCAGTCCATCCTGCTGAAACACGAAAGCGGATAGGTCCAGCCAGATCGAGTTTCCTGAGCGCCGTAAACAGCGCCTCCTCATTCCTTGGCGGCTCCGCACATGGTTGCGATACTTCACCGCGGGAGAATGCGCTTACGATAGCAACAGGTTTGCCGGCCTGACTATTGAGCAGGAGGAACGATCGGATACCAACAGGAGGGGGATGAGCTATACGGAGGTTTAGGTCCTATTATACCGGACCACAGCGCCGTGGGTCCTTAGGATGCCACAGTAAACGACAGTAGTTAAATGGGGTGTGGCGGATGCTTTTTTGACCTCGTTCTGTACTTGTCACAGGGACGAGAGCAGCGCCGCGTCTGCTGCGCGGAAGAGCTTTTCAGCTAAAGGACTTGGGGTGGCTGGATTCCGGTGACAAGCGCAGGAATGAAGATCGGAGGTGATGCCTTGCCGTGCCGCAGAAGGCGCTACTCGATTGGATTTGCAATGATCCGCGCGACGGAATAGAGTCCTAAGCAAAGGATTGCCCAAGCCGCATCCAGGGGGCGACGGCATGTTTCGCCCGGAGTTGGATCTCGTTGCGGCCTGAGCAAAGCCCTCGTTGGTGGCGGGGCGAATGCTATGGCAGCAATGGAATTTTTGCCGGTTCTTATCATGGTCGCCGGGATCGTTCTGGTGGCGGTGGCGACGCTTTTCGTCTCGTCGCTGCTCCGCCCGTCCAATCCCTATCCCGCGAAGAACATGCCCTATGAGTGCGGCATGGACCCGGCAGGCGAGGCCGCCGGGGGGCGCTTCAGGGTGCCGTTCTTCATTGTCGCCATCCTTTTGGTGGTCTTCGATGTCGAGGCGATGTTCCTCTTTCCCTGGGCCGTCGTCCTGAAGGACATCGGGCTTATCGGCTATGTCGAGATGTTCGTCTTCATCGTGCTGTTGCTCGTGGGCTTTGCTTATGCGTGGCTGAAAGGAGCGCTGGAATGGGAGGAGTAGGCAACGCCATCCGCGACAGCGTGCTGTTCACCACGGCCGACAGCGTCATCAGCTGGAGCCGACGGTCGGCGCTCTGGCCCGAGACCTTCGGCATTGCCTGTTGTGCCATCGAGATGATCTCGGCCGGCTGCGCGCGCTACGACCTCGACCGGTTCGGCGTAGTGTTCCGCCCGTCGCCGCGACAATCGGACGTGATGATCATCGCCGGCACCGTGACCCGGAAATTCGCGCCCGTCGTCCGGCGGCTCTACGACCAGATGCCGGAGCCGCGCTGGGTAATCGCGATGGGCACCTGCGCGATTTCGGGCGGGGTCTATAACACCTATGCCGTGGTGCAGGGCTCGGAAACCTTCGTGCCCGTCGACGTGCATGTGCCTGGCTGTCCACCCCGGCCGGAAGCGCTGATGCATGGCTTCCTACTGCTTCAAGAGAAGATCAAGAGGTCCCGGGCGCTCGCCGGGACGCCTCTGGATCGAGTCGCAGCGTCATGAGTGTGGGGGCGCCTCTGAATCCAGCTCTGATAGTCGATCGCTTCGGGGAAGCCATCGAAGACCTCGGCGTCGCGCACGGCATGCACGTCTTTGCAGTTTCACCGGAGAGGATCGTCGAGTGCTGCCTTTTCCTGAAAGACCATCCGGCGCTTAAGTTCAATTTTCTCTCGGACATCTGCGGGGTCGATCGCTTTCCCGAAACGCCGCGGTTCGAGACGGTCTACCACCTTTATTCGCTACCGAACAAATGGCGGGTTCGCATCAAGTGCCGGCTTGGCAATCCGCCCGTGGTCCCCTCTGTTACGGGAGTGTGGCGCACTGCCAACTGGCACGAGCGCGAGGCCTGGGACATGTACGGCATCAGCTTTACCGGACATCCCGACCTGCGCCGGATCTACATGTGGGAAGGCTTCGAGGGCTTTCCCCAGCGCAAGGATTTCCCCCTGCGGGGTTACAAGGACAAGCTGAACCCGTTCGGTGCCGAAGGCCCGCCGCCGACGCAGCCCGACCTTGCCACCAGGGAAATTCCATGAGGGA